>JBQGEH010000061.1:0-10218 GCA_052039515.1 Nakamurella sp.
CGGGATGTCTACCGCGTCTTCGGTGAGCGGCTGCGGCTGATGCTGACCCGAGACGACCCGGTCTTCGCCAACTGGGACCAGGACGCGACCGCCCTGGAGCGGCGCTACTGGGCGGCCGAGCCGGCGGCGGTCGACGCCGAGTTGCGCGAGGCCGGCACCGCGATCGCCGACGCCTTCGCCGCCGTCCCCGACGACGCCTGGCAGCGCACCGGCCGGCGCAGCAACGGCAGCACCTTCACCGTCGAGACGCTCGCCTGGTACTTCCTGCACGACGTCGTCCACCACCTCGCCGACGTCCAGGCCTGAGCCGCCGGCCGCGGACCGACGCGCGCCCTCCGCGTCGACCGGGTCGCGGGCGGCCGCTTCGGTACCGTCTCGTCCCATGGGCGAGGACATCCGGGTCGATCAGCTCCGGGCGCGGCGGACCGCGCTGGGGTGTGCGTGGCTGTTCCTGGCCGTCCCCGGGGTGTTCGGGGTGATCGTGCTGCTGGCCAGCGGCGGGACCAGCGTCCCCGGCTGGATCCTCACCGGGCTCTACGTGGCCGGGACCGCCCTGCTGCTGGTGCTCTTCGTCCGCGCCGGCCAGCTCAAGGTCGCGCCGATGGAGTCGCGCAGCGGCTGGATCGGCTGGCGGCGGACCGACCGGTGATCCTGGAGCACGCACTGCTCCCGGTGATCCCGGGGCGGGAGCAGGAGTTCCTCGCCGCCTTCGCCGACGCCCGGCCCATCATCGCGGGCATGCCCGGCTGCCGGTCGGTGCGGCTGGCCCGGTCGCTCGAGACGCCGTCGACGTTCGTCCTGCTGGTCGAGTGGGACTCCGTCGAGCACCACACGGTGGGGTTCCGCGGTTCGCCGGAGTACCAGCGGTGGAAGGCCCTGCTGCACCACTTCTACGCGCCGTTCCCCGAGGTCGCCCACTTCGTCGACGTTCCCGGCTGACCCCCGGACGGCAACCGGCGCGGTGAGGTGGGCCCCCGACTGGTCCCACCACACCGCGCCGTCAGGCCCGCACGGGCCCGTTGTCGCCGCCGACCTCAGCGGTTCGTCGGCACCACCGAGGCGCTGCCACCGCGGGTGGACTGCACGAGGATCGACGTGACCTGTACCGACGGTCCGGGCTTGAGCCGCAGCGTCCAGTTGCCGAGGGTGTCCACCGGGGAGACACCCAGCTTGACCGGCGTCGCCGGTTTCGACAGGTCCCAGATGACCACGCTGGTCAGCGGGGTCCCGGCGAACGGGACGCCGTCGATCAGCGACGTGCCGTCGATCCGGAGCTCGGTGCCGATCCGGTGCCGGGCGCCGGCCGCGATGACCACCGTGTCGGTCCTGACCGGCACGGTCACCGTCGCCTGGGCGGTGCGGGCGGGCGAGCCGTCCGCCGGGGCGGCCTCGGTCACGACCACCGTGAAGCTGAACGGAGCGGCCGGGTTCGGCGCCGGGGCCGCCGCGTTGGTGGCGGTCGCGAACGGCAGCGTGAACGTCGGCGCGGCGGTGGTGCCGCCGCTCAGGGTGACCGGCGTCCCGCTGGTCTGCGTCCAGGCGTAGCTGAGGGCGTTGCCGGTGGACGCACGGGCGTCCAGGGTCACCGTGCTGCCGGCCAGGGCGGCGGCGGGCGTGACGACGGCGGCGGTCGGCGCGGGCGCCGGCGGCGCGGTCGGGTTGTCCGGGCTCTTGTCGACGACCGGACCGGTGTCGGTCGACGGCGGCACCGGCGGCAGGCCCGGATCGGACGCCGCACCCCCGGTGATGCGGACCGGGGCCGTGACGACCGCGCCGGTCGCGGAGGTCAGCGTGACCACCGGCGGCGGCGCGAAGATCGCGAACGACTTCTCCTGGTTGTCCTCCAGCCGTCCGACACCGGCGATGTCCACCGGGTAGTGGTCGCTGTCGGCGGCGACCGTGAGCTCGGTGCCGTCGTAGACCGCGGTGGTGACGGTGGTGTCGGGCAGCGTGATGACCGCCGTGCTGGCCGGCTTGTCGCCGAGATTGCGCACGGTGACCCGCGCCGGCTTGGGGCCGGTCAGCGCGATCCGGGCGTAGTGGCGGGCGGAGAGGTGATCGTTGGCCATCGGCGTGGTCGCGAACGCCCCGTCGACCCCGACGACCTCGAGCTGGGTGCCGCCGCTGGTGGCGAAGACGTCGAGGTACTGCTGGCCGTTGCTCGTGTTGACGGCGGCGTACTCGCCGATGACGCCGGTGTTGGCGGCGACCTTGCCGGACACGGTGAACAGCGTGTTCTCCAGCGACAGCCCGTTGGGCGCGGTCACCGCGAACTTGTTGTAGCCGTTCCTGCCGCCGATGACGGTGTGGGTCTGGCCCGGGTCGCCGAGGAAGCCCTCGGGGGCGGCCGGGGCGACCGCGGGATCCCATCGCAGGAACGGGCCGAAGTTGCCCTTGAGAGCGGCGGTGAAGTTGCCGACCGCGGGCGAGATGTCCTGCACGATCCGGCCGGCGCCGGTGGCGTCGGTGTCGATGGTCAGTTCGCCGAAGGGGTGCTTGAAGGTCAGCGTGGTGTTGCGGGGCCCGCCCTTGACGGTGACCCGGGTCCGGGCGAAGACGACCTGCTCGCCCTGCTCGACCCCGTTCATGAAGGCCGCCTCGAGACCGAGGGTGAGCACGGCCTTCCCGCCGCCCGGCAGCGTCAGGTCGCTGCCGATGAGCTGGTAGAAGAACTCCTCCGGGAAGTTGTCCGGGAACGAGATCGGCTGGCTCGGGTCGGGCACGTCGCCGGGCAGGAAGCCGCACAGCGCGTTGTCCTGGTCCAGGCAGGGCTCGATCCGGGTGCCCGTGCTGTCCTGGTACCAGGCGGGGAAGCCGTGATCGGAGTTGACCGGGCCCGCGGCGGTGAGCCCGCCCGGGTTCTTCACCGTCACCTGGGTGACCGCCTCCGACGGCGTGACCAGGATCAGCGGCAGGGCCAGCGCGGCGACGACGACCGCGGCCCGGCGCGAACGCACCCGGCGGGCCGGACGGCGCCCGGAGCGCGGGCCGTCCCCTCCGGGTGCGGGCCGGCTCGCCGGCAGGTGGGCATGGGACATGGTGGACCTCCTGGGGACGGACGCGGGGAGCCGCTGAAGCGCGGGATGTCCGCAGCGGGCCGGGATCTCGGGTCCGTACAGGCGACGGCGACCTCGGCGGGTACGCCGACTCTGGGCGACCCGCCCGCTCACCGGGAACCCCCAGGGTGGGGGCGGCCGTCCACCCAAAATTGGGGACACCCGTCCGGCGGATCCGTCTGTGTGATCGCGTGACAACACCAGCTTTGGGGGGTTTGTCACCCCCCGACCGGGGGTTCTGTCCGTTTCGCCGACCGGGCACGCTGATCGCCGGGTCACCCGCCGCTGACGACGGTCATACCCGTTCACCCGTGATCGGTCACGACATCAGTTCAGGAGCAGGCCATGTCATTCTCCCGTCGGGACGCCTTCAAGCTCGGCGGCCTCACCGCCCTCGGTGCCGCCGGCCTCGCCGTGCCGTGGGGCTCGGTCGATGCCGCCACCGCGAGCCTGTTGCCGTCCAGCAAGATGCCCAAGCCCTACGCCGCCTCCTTCAAGCGTCTCGACGTGCTGCCGAAGGTGAACACGTGGCAGGACGAGGTCGGGTTCATCGACTCCTACGCCAACACCGCCCAGGTGGGTGCGGCGAACATCGTGCCCGGCCTCCAGACGCCGGTGCTGGGTTACGAGGGCCGGGTCCCCGGCCGGATGATCAGCGTCGAGCAGGGCACCCGCATCCAGATGTCGATGCGCAATCAGCTGCCCTCGGTGCACCCGACATTCGGTACCCCGGTGAAGATCTCGACCCACCTGCACGGATCGGCGTCGCTGCCGCAGTACGACGGGTACGCCAGCGACATCACCGAGTCGGGGCAGAAGAAGCTCTACCACTACCCGAACTTCCAGTCGGCGCGCACCCTCTGGTACCACGACCACGGCGTGCACTTCACGTCGCAGAACGCCTACTCCGGGCTGGCCGCGCAGTACCACCTGCACGACCCCATGGAGCGGGCCCTGCTCCCGCAGAACGAGTTCGACGTCGGGCTCACCGTCAGCGACATGATGTTCCAGGCCAACGGGTCCCAGCTCTGGGACGACCGCAGCCACTCCGGTCTCTGGGGCGACGTCGTCCTGGTCAACGGGGCGCCGTGGCCGGTGATGAAGGTGAAGAGGCGCGTCTACCGCTTCCGCATCCTCAACGCGTCGATCTCGCGGTCCTACCGCTTCTCCACGTCGCCGGCGGCGCCGATGTACATGGTCGCCACCGACGGCGGGCTGATGCCCAAGTCGCAGAACGTGACGTCCTGGCGGCACGGGAGTGCCGAGCGTTACGAGGTTCTCATCGACTTCTCCGGCTTCAAGGCCGGCACCCGCGTCGAGCTGCGCAATCTCAGCAACGCCAACAACCGCGACTTCGACAACACCGGCAAGGTGATGGCCTTCGACGTCGTCGACGACGCGTTCGACAAGAACGACCCGACGTCGAAGACCATCCCGCAGGCACTGAACCCGGGCAACGACGTGATGAACCTGGTCGCCGACAAGTCGATGAAGGTGCGCAACATCCGGGTGGAGCGCAGCGACAGCAGCCAGCAGTGGATGCTCAACGGGCAGACCTGGGACGACGTCATCAAGTCCGGGTACACCTCGGTCCTGGCCAACCCCAACGTCGGTGACACCGAGATCTGGGAGATCGAGAACAAGTCCGGTGGCTGGTTCCATCCGGTGCACATCCACCTCATCGACTTCAAGATCCTCAGCCGCAACGGCAACGCCCCGTTCGCCTACGAGCTCGGCCCCAAGGACGTCGTCTACGTCGGCGAGGGCGAGAAGGTCCGGCTCATCATGAAGTTCGGCGACGTCACGCGACCGGACCACCTGGCCCCGCGCACCGGCAAGTACATGGTCCACTGCCACAACCTGGCCCACGAGGACCACGACATGATGCACCAGTTCAGCGTGGGTCTGGACGCCAGCGGGTCCGACGACGTCAACGATCCCATCGAGGCCGACAAGCCGTGCGGGGACGACCAGGAGTTCTGGGACCAGCAGCGCTACTGACCACCGCGCACCGCCCCCGCCCCATCCCGCGCCGGACCGTCCGCGCACCCCGCCCCGGAGGACACCATGACGTCGCTGCACCCCGGCCGCCCGGCGGCCGCCCCCACCCGCCCGGCCGTGGGCGTCTCGCGGACGGCGGGAACGGTGGTCGGCGGCACGGTGGTGGCCGGGGTCGCGGCCGTCCTGCTGGCCCGGTTGCTGATCGGTGCGGACTACCGTCCGGCGCCGTTCGGTCTGCCCGACGCCGGCCCGGTGACGGCGAGGGCGTTGCCGTTGCTGCGCTTCGGTCAGGAGATCACCGGGGTCGCCGTCGTCGGAGCCCTGGTGGTGCGGCTGCTGCTGGGCGCGGGTGCGGTCGCCGCGGTGACCGCCCGGCTCGGCGCCGCGGCGGTGGCGTGGGCGGGTGCCTGGGCGGCGTGCAGTGCGGGAGTGTGGTTGTTCTCCCTGTCGGACCTGGCCGGCGTGCCGTTGGCCGACCTGCCCGGCCGACTGGACGCGGTCCCGCTGATGCTCGGCACGGACCGGATGCTGTCGGTCAGCGTCACCCTGTGGCTCGCCGTGCTGCTCGCCCTCTTCGGCCGTCGGTTCGACGGGCGCGGGGCCACCGCGGGACTGCTGGCGGTCGCCGTCGCCGGTCTGCTACCGGAGGCGCTGACCGGCCACGTCGCCCACCACAACGCCGACATCGCGCTGGCCACCGTCGCGCTGGCCGTGCACGTCGCCGCGGCGGCGCTCTGGGTCGGTGGGCTGCTGACCATCGTCGTGCACCTCCGCCGGGAGCCCGTGGCGCTGGCCGTCGTCACCCCGCGGGTCAGCGCCCTCGCGCTGGACTGCGTGGCCGCCGTCGGCCTGTCCGGGGTGGTGGCGTCGGTGGCGATGCTCGACGGGTGGGCCGAGCTGTGGTCGACCGAGCGGGGTGCGCTGACGCTGGCGAAGACCGCCGCGCTGGCGCTGCTGCTGGCCGTGGGGCTCTGGCACCGGCGGCGGACCGTCGCCGCGGCGGCGAGCGGACGCGTCGGACCGCTGCTGCGGCTCGGCGCGGTGGAGCTCGCGCTGATGGGCGCCACCCTCGGTCTCGCCGTGGTGCTGTCCGGGACGGCCTGACCGTGCCGTCCGCCGACGACGGGCCCGGCTCGCCACGGCCCGGCCGCACGGCCCTTACCGACCCGGGTGTCGCCGGGCGGCGGCGACCCGGTCGCCGCCGGCGGGTGGCGGTGGCAGCGACGCTCACCGTGCTGGCCGTCGTGATCCTCCGGGTGGGCCTGTTCGATCTCACCGTGGTCCGCTCGGACAGCATGAGTCCGACCCTGTGCGTGGGGGACACCGTGCTGCTCGCCCGGACCCATGGTGGGCCGGTCCGTCCGGACGACATCGTGACGTTCCGTGACCCCGATCGAGGGACGGAGATGATCAAGCGCGTCGTCGCTGTAGCGGGCCAGAAGGTCGCCATCGTGGACGGCGTTCTCACGATCGACGCAACGCCGGTCGACGAAACGTGGGTCGATCAGCGGACCGTCGACGGCCTCTACTTCGGCCCGGTCGCGGTCCCCGACGGCACCGTCTTCGTCCTCGGGGATCACCGCGAGATCTCCATCGACTCCCGGGCCTACGGTCCGGTACCGCTGGACCTCATCGACGCGCGTCTGGTCGGTGTGCCCTTCTCCGACTGCCCCTGAGCGCCTCGGAACGGCCGCGTCCGCCGTACGGACCGAACCCCGGCGCGGCCGGACGCCGGGAACCCCGCCACGGCCGGCGCGAGCCCCTGGCGCGTGGTGCCGCGGGCCCGTCACGGCCAGTCGGTACCGCCCGAAGCCACCAGACGCACCGCTCTGACCAGCCGTTGCGGGTCGGCCGACTTCACCAGATAGCCGCGGGCGCCCGCCGACACGGCGTGGTCGAGCCACCGGTTGTTGGCGGCGCCGGTGAACATCAGCACCCGGGCACGAGGGTCGACGGCGAGCACGTCCCGCGTCGCCTCGATCCCGGAACGGTCCGGCATCTGCACGTCCATCAGGATGACGTCGGGATGCAGGATGGTGGCGGCCGACGCCACCGATGCCCCGTTGGAGCACTCACCGACCACCTCGATACCTCCGGCGGCGGTCAGGAACTCCGCCACGGACGTCCGTACGAAATCGTGGTCGTCGACCACGAGCACACGGATCACCGGTCGTCTCCCGTCGTATCGGCGTCACCCTGTCGTGGCAACTCTGTCCGATCCGGGAAATGGTGACGATCCCCAAAACGGGGGTTGCGGCGAAGGCGGTGCTCCCGGGTCCTGCTGGTGCTAGCCTTGCGCGGAATCACCCTAAAGGGTCCAAAAAGGATCAAGACGGTTACTGAGAGTCATCACCACCAGGGGGCGTCGGATGACACCGACCGTGAGCTCGGCCGAGCAGGACGCGGTGGACGCGGGGCGCGCGTCCGGGCCCGCCGACGGGCGCTCTGAGATCACCGTGCTGGTGGTCGACGACCACCGCTCGTTCGGCGACCTCCTCGCCGCGGCGCTGCAGACCGTTCCCGGTATGAGGTGCGTGGGCACCGCCACGTCGGCCGTCGAGGGGGTCGACGCGGCCGCCCGGCTGCGCCCCGACGTCGTCGTCATGGACATCGAGATGCCGCGACAGAACGGACTGTCGGCGACGCGGCAGATCCTGGACGCCGCCCCCGGGACGGCGGTCGCGGTGATGACCGCGCACCGGGACCCGGAATGGGTGTCGCGGGCCGCGCAGGCCGGTGCCTCCGGCTTCATCCCCAAGGACGGTTCGCTCGACGAGATGATCGAGGTCCTGCGACGGGTGCGTCCGGGGCAGATGCTCGTGGCGCCGTCGGTGTTCGCCAGGTCGACGCTGGTCACCGACCCGCAGCACGACGGTCCACGGCTGACCGACCGGGAGCTGGAGGTGCTCCGGCTGCTCGGCCAGGGCTTCACCGCCTCCGGCATCGCCCGCACCCTCGGCATCACGCTCAACACCAGCCGGGGCTACATCAAGGCCCTGCACGCCAAACTCGGTGTCACCACCCAGCTCGAGGCGGTCGTCAAGGCGCTGCATCTCGGGCTCATCGGCCCACCGTCGCAGCGGTGACGCCCCGGCGGGCGGGGAGTCGCCGACCGTCCGAGGTCCGGCGGCAGCTCACCGTCTTCTACACCGTGGCCGCGACCACGGTGGTGGTGCTCGCGGTCGGTGCCATCGCGTCCAGCCGCGCGGTGGCGCGGGACGCGGCACTCGACGAGTCCGAGCGGCGGACCGTGCGGCTGGCCGAACTCGTCGTCGCGCCGCTGCTCGAGCCGAGCCTCGACGGCGACGTGCAGAGTCGCCGCGACCTGCAGCGGACGGTCGACTTCCGCAAGGCCGAGGGCGACCTGACCGAGGTGACGGTGTGGTCGTTGGACCGGGGGGTGGTCTTCACCGACGAGCCCCTCCAGCCCGGCGAGCCCCCGGAGCCGCTGCCGGCGGAGGCCGAGGCCGCCATCCGCGACGGCACGACGTACGCGGCCTTCGAGGACTCGCCGGAGGTCACCCTCGCCGGCTACGACGCGGACAACCCGGGTTTCGTCGAGGTGTACGTGCCGCTGCGGCTGAAGTCCGGCGAGACGCTGGCCTTCGAGGTCTACTACGACTACCGCCGGGTCGACGAGGTCGCCCAGTCGCTGTTGTGGAACATCCTGCCGCTGGTGTTGGTGCCGCTGCTGCTGCTGCAGATCGTCCAGGTCCCGATCGCCGCCTCGCTGGCCCGGCGGATCCGCCGGCAGGAGGCGGAACGGGCGCGGCTGCTCGAGCAGGCGCTGTCGCAGTCGGACCGGGAGCGGGTGCGGATCGCCGCCGACCTGCACGACGGGCCGATCCAGGAGCTGGCCGGGATCGGTTACGCACTGGCCACCTTCGTTCCCGCGCTGCCGGACCAGCACCGGCCGCTGGCCGACCGGGTGGGCGCCACCGTCCACCACGCCATCGACTCCCTGCGTCGGATGATGGTCGACATCTATCCACCCGATCTCACCAGCGGGGAGTTCTCCCAGACGCTGGAGGGGTTGGCCACCCCGCTGCGCGAACGGGGCGTCGCGGTCGAGTTCGTGGACGACGCCGACCTGCCGGAGCTCGACGCCGAGGCGATCACCGCGCTGTACCGGGTGGCCCGCGAGGCGCTGCTCAACGTCGCCGCCCACGCCGAGGCGACCACGGTGCTCGTCACACTGTCCGTGGTCGGGCCCGGCCGGGTCAGGCTCACGGTGACCGACGACGGGGTCGGGATGACCGATGCCGACATGGACCGCCGGGCCGAGGGGCACCTGGGGCTACGACTGCTGCAGGACCGGGTGCGGGGGATGGGCGGTGAGCTCACGCTGACCTCGCCGGACGGGGGCGGGACCCGGGTGACCGCGGAGGTGCCCACGACCGGGGCGAGCTGACCGGGCACCACGAGGGATCGGCGTGAGGCCTGATGAGAGCGGGTGACGAGAATCGAACTCGCGCTATCAGCTTGGGAAGCTGAAGTTCTACCACTGAACTACACCCGCAGGATGTGCGCCTCGACGCTAGCAGAGCGACCGGGGTTCACCAATCCGGCGAGCCACGGTTGGCCCACCGCGATGTGGGTAGCTACGTAATGGCGATTCAGTCGTATCCGGAGCGGTTGAACGCAAGGCCCGGCCGGTTGAAAAAATCTGCCGGTCGGGCCGTCCGCTCCCGGCATCGGGGACAGCCCCGATCCGGGCGGCCGCTCCGGACCCTCGCCGCCGCACCCCCGGTCGTCGTGCCGCTGGGCCCCGGGTGCGCCGCTGCCGACCCGGCGCCTACCACACTCCCGACCGGCCGTCCCGCCCGCTACTGACGCCGCGACACTGCGCGCGAGTGGTCGTGGCGCTAAATCCACCACCGCACAACGGCTTTCGATCGCCGCACGATGCGCGTGTCGGATTTGCCACACCGCCGTTCCGGATGCACCATGGGCGTCAGTCGAGAGCGTCGCGCCTGGTCCGACCTCCGTCTTCCCTTTCTTCCCCCTTCTTCGAGGAGTCCCGTCGTGAGTGCGTTCAGTGTGTCCAAGGTCGTGGTGACGGGTGGTGCGCAGGGGATCGGTGCGTCGATCGCGCATCGGTTGGCGTCGGAGGGTCTGTCGGTGTCGATCCTGGATGTCAACGATGTGGGGGCGAAGGAGA
>JBQGEH010000062.1:0-2406 GCA_052039515.1 Nakamurella sp.
ACCAGGAAAGAAAGGCACGGGCGACATGACGCCACCGCACAACTACCTCGCCGTGATCAAGGTCGTCGGCATCGGCGGCGGCGGCGTGAACGCCGTCAATCGGATGATCGAGGTCGGCCTCCGGGGCGTCGAGTTCATCGCCATCAACACCGACGCGCAGGCGCTGCTGATGAGCGACGCCGACGTCAAGCTGGACGTCGGTCGCGAGATGACCCGTGGCTTGGGCGCCGGCGCCAACCCGGACGTCGGCCGCAAGGCCGCCGAGGACCACCGCGAGGAGATCGAGGAGGTCCTCAAGGGGGCCGACATGGTCTTCGTCACCGCGGGGGAGGGCGGCGGCACCGGCACCGGTGGTGCCCCCGTCGTGGCCTCCATCGCCCGCAAGCTGGGCGCGCTGACCATCGGCGTCGTGACCCGCCCGTTCGCCTTCGAGGGCAAGCGGCGTGGCGGTCAGGCCGAGAACGGCATCAAGGAACTGCGCAACGAGTGCGACACGCTCATCGTGATCCCCAACGACCGGCTGCTGCAGCTCGGCGACATGGGCGTCTCGCTGATGGACGCCTTCCGGTCCGCCGACGAGGTGCTGCTCAACGGCGTCCAGGGCATCACCGACCTCATCACCACCCCAGGTCTGATCAACGTCGACTTCGCCGACGTCAAGTCGGTGATGGCCGGTGCCGGCACCGCGCTGATGGGCATCGGGTCGGCCCGCGGCGAGGGCCGCGCGGTCCAGGCCGCACAGAAGGCAGTCAACTCGCCGCTGCTCGAGGCGTCGATGGACGGGGCACACGGCGTCCTGCTGTCCATCGCCGGTGGGTCCGACCTGGGGCTGTTCGAGATCAACGAGGCCGCCTCGCTGGTCCAGGAGGCCGCCCACGAGGACGCCAACATCATCTTCGGCACCGTCATCGACGACTCGCTCGGTGACGAGGTCCGGGTGACCGTCATCGCCGCCGGCTTCGATTCGACCCCTTCGGTGCTGCCGCCCACGCTGGAGCAGCGACGGCCGACGGCCGGTGGTTCGTCCAACGGTTTCACCTCCCAGCCGGCCCCGCAGTCCGCCGCTCCCGCCGCCGGCGGATACCAGCGGGCCGGCGCGTTCGCCGGATTCCCGGAGGCCCCGTCGCGGACCGCCGCCCCGGCCCAGGCCCCCGCCCCGCAGCCGGCCTACGCCGAGGCCCCGGCCGAGCGTCCGGCCCCGTCCTACGGCCAGGTGCCGGCCCAGCCGAGCACCCCCGGCCAGCAGTACCCGCCGCAGCGCGGCTACGAGCCGGCCGGTCAGCCTCCGGCCTACGGCCAGCAGTACGGCCGTCCCGCCGGACAGCAGCAGCCGTCCGTCCCGGCCGGCCGTGGCCAGCACGCCGAACCCGAGGACGACGGGGTCGACATCCCGTCGTTCATGCGGCGTTGAGAGTGACGCCCTGAGCGCCGACCGGACCACCGCCGACCGGCCGTCCCCCGTGGGGGCGGCCGGTTCGGCGCGTCCGGACCGCCGTGGGGGAGCGCTCCGCATCCGCCGGGTACTGACCACCCGGCGCGGCGGGGTTTCCCGTCGGCCCTACGACTCGTTCAACCTCGGAGACCATGTCGGCGACGACCCGCGCGCCGTGGCCGCGAACCGGGCCCGGTTGGCGGCCGGGCTCGGTGTCCGGCCGGGATCCGTCGTCTGGATGGACCAGGTGCACGGCACCACCGTGGCCACGGTGACCGGACCGGTCTCCGGTGCGCTGCCGGCCACCGACGGCGTCGTCACGGCGACGGCCGGGCTGGCGCTGGCCGTCCTGGTCGCCGACTGCGTCCCCATCCTGGCCGGTGACCCGCAGGCCGGTGTGGTGGCCGCGGTGCACGCCGGGCGCCGGGGGGCGAGCGACGGGATCGCCGACCGCATGGTCGAGGCGATGGTGGCCGTGGGAGCTCGGGTCGGGTCGATCGAGGTGCTGCTCGGCCCGGCCGCCTGCGGTCGCTGCTACGAGGTGCCCGCGGCGATGCGGGACGAGGTCGAGGCGGCTCTGCCCGGGGCGGCCTGCATCACCGGCCGCGGTACCCCGGGGCTGGATCTGCGGGCCGGGTTGACGCGTCGGCTGCGGGAGCGTGGGGTTGCCGGGGTGGCGGTCGACAAGCGTTGCACCATCACCGATCCCGAGTTGTACAGCCATCGCCGACAGGCCCCCACGGGGCGCCTGGCCGGGGTGGTCTGGATGGACCCGGCGGGTACCGTCGGGCGGCCCTCATGAGGGCCGCGACCTGCCGGTGTGTCTCCCCGAACGGGGTGCGCACCGGCGATAGCCTCCGGGGTGAGGCGCAGGCAGTAGGCCGATTCAGCTGGAAGGAACAGACCCGATGAGTTCATGGCGCAAGGTGGGGGCATTCTTGGGTCTCACGCCGGAGGACGGCCGCGGCGACCAG
>JBQGEH010000063.1:0-4490 GCA_052039515.1 Nakamurella sp.
CGCGTCCGCCCCCGGCCCCGACCCCGCGGTGTTCGGGCTGCCGACCACCGACGACGGCTCCCGCGACGACGTGCTGCTGGGCCAGAACCTGCTCACCAACTGCGGCTACCGCCCCGACCTGGACGCGCTGCGGGCGGCGCCCACCCGGATCGTGATTGCGGTCGGCGCGGAGAGCGGTGAGCAGCTCGCGGCCCGGGCGGGCCGGGCGCTGGCCGCCGCGCTGGGCGTCGGCGCGACGGTGTTCCCCAGCCACCACGGCGGCTTCATGGGGCCGGAGTTCGGGCACCCCGGTGACCCGGAGGGCTTCGCCGCCGCCCTGCGCGCCGCCCTGGGCTGAGCGGGGGCCGGCTCAGGCCAGGCCGCGGCGGCGGAGCAGGGGCCCGATCTCCGGTTCACGGCCCAGCACCTCGCGGACGGTGTCCATCGCGTCCCGGGCGCCGCCCGCCGACAGCAGCACCGAGCGGAAGAGGTCGCCGTTGGCCCGCCGCAGGCCGCCGTGGTCCCGGAACCACTCGACGGTGTCGGCGTCGAGCACCTCGGCCCAGATGTCGAAGTAGTAGCCGGCCGCGTAGCCGGAGTTGAAGATGTGCTGGAAGTACGTCGTCCGGTACCGCGGCGGCACGAGATCGAGCGCTACACCGGCGTTCTCGAGCGCGGCGGCCTCGAACGCGGCGGCATCGGGCACCTCGGTGTCCGGGGTGATCCGGTGCCAGGCCTGGTCCAGCAGGGTGGCGGCCAGGTACTCGACGGTGGCGAACCCCTGACCCCACAGCTCGGCGTCGGCGACCCGGGCGATGGTGGCTTCCGGGAGCGGCTCCCCGGTGCGGTGGTGCCGGGCGTAGGCGCTGAGGATCTCCGGCCACCACTGCCACATCTCGTTCACCTGGGACGGGAACTCGACGAAGTCGCCGGGGACGTTGGTGCCGGAGAACCGCGGGTACCGGACGGCGGAGAACAGCCCGTGCAGGGCGTGCCCGAACTCGTGGAACATCGTGCGCACCTCGTCCGGGGTGAGCAGGACGGTCTCCCCCGGCGCCGGCTTGGCCAGGTTCAGGTTGTTGGTCACCACCGGACGCTGCCCGAACAGCTCGTTCTGGTCCACGAAGGTGTTCATCCAGGCCCCGCCGCGCTTCTCCGGCCGGGCGTAGGCATCCAGCACGAACAGTCCCAGTGGCCCACCGTCGGCGTCGGCGACCTCGAAGACCCGGACGTCCGGGTGGTAGCCGACGAGGTCGGTGCGCGGCGCGAACGACAACCCGTAGAGCAGCTCGGCCGCCCGGAACACGCCCTCGTGCAGCACCCGCTCGAACGCGAGATGGTTGCGCAGCTCGGCGGTGTCGAGCGAGTAGCGCTGGGCCTGCACCTTCTCGGCGTAGTACGCCCAGTCCCACGGTGCGAGGGTCTGGATCCCGTCGGCCGCGGCCGCCTCGGCCAGCAGCGCCGCCTCCCGACGCGCATTGGCCACCGCCGGCGGCACCAGCTGCGCGAGCAGCGCGTCGACCGCCTCCGGGGAGCCGGCGGTGTTGTCGGCGGCCACGTAGTCGGCGTGATCGCGGTAGCCGAGCAGGACGGCCCGCTCCGCCCGCAACCGCGCGATCCGCACGGCCAGCGGCCCGTTGTCGTACGGCGGCGCGGACGCCCGTGTCACCGACGCGCGGAACACCCGCTCGCGCAACGCGCGTGAGGTCAGGCGGGCCAGCACCGGCTGGTTCGTGGGCAGGCCCAGGGCGAGCAGCCAGCGGCCGTCGTGACCAGCGTCGGCGGCGCGCGTCGCGGCGGCGGCGATGTCGGCCGGAGTGAGCCCGTCGAGTTCGTCGACCGTGTCCACCAGCACGGCCGCCGCCGCGGTCGCGGCCAGCAGGTTCTGCCCGAACGTCGTTCCCAGCACGGAGATCTCACGGTTGAGCGCCCGCAGCCGATCGGCCCCGTCGGCGTCCAACCGGGCCCCGGCGCGCACGAAGTCGAGGTGGTGGCGTTCGACCAGCCGCCGGGACTCCGGGTCGAGCGACTCCCGGTCGGCGTGCACCGCGTCGATGCGGGCGAACAACGCCGGGTCGAGCGAGATGGTGTCCGCGTGGGCGGTGAGCCGGGGCGCGATGTCGGCCTCGATCGCCCGGTACTCGGGTGTCGCGTGCGCGGCGGCCAGGTTGAAGAAGTACGACGAGACGCGGTGCAGCAGGCGCCCGGAGCGCTCCAGGGCCTCCACCGTGTCGGTGAACGTCGGCGGCCCGGGGGTGGCGGTGATGGCGGCGACCTCGGCGAGCTGCTCGGCCATCCCGGCGTCGAATGCGGCGCGGACGTGGTCCGGGGTGATCCGCTCGAACGGGGGCAGCTCGAACGGCAGCGGCGACGGCTCGCGGAACGGATCGGTCGGGTCGAGGGTGGTGCTCACAGCGGCGACTCCCAGGGTGCGCGGCCGCCCCGGGCCGGACGGCCGTCCGGCGACGCTACCCGAGGGCGGACGGGCGGCGCCGGGGCCGCCCGTCCGGGACGGTCAGGCGGCCAGCGCCTTCCCGGCCTCGCGGGCCGACGACAGCGCTCCGTCGTGCAGCTGACTCGCCAGGTCCTTGAAGTCGTCCAGGGCCGGGTTCACCCCGACGAGGGTGAACTCCCGCTCGACCACGGTGAGGTCGGCGCCCCAGACGTCGGCGAGGATGCGACGCAGGTAGCCGGTCGAGTGGTCCCAGCCCTCACGCGGGGTGCCGGCGCCGTAGGCACCGCCCCGGACGGTGGCCAGCACGACCTTCCGGCCGGCCAGCAGCGGAGGCTGCCCCGGGGCGGCCCGGTGGTCGGTGATGACCAGGTCCATCCAGGTCTTGACGTGCTGGGAGACGCCGAAGTTGTAGAGCGGCACCGCCAGCAGGATGCCGTCGGCGGCGAGGAGCTCGTCGACCAGCGCCGCCGCCAGCGCGACGGCTGCGCGCTGCTCGGGCGAGCGCTGCTCCTCGCCCAGGTACGCCGCACCGACCGCGAGTCCCCAGGCGTCGGACGGCAGCGGGTCGACGCCGAGGTGGCGGCGTTCGACGGTGTCGCCGGGATGCACCGCCAGCCACTCGGCCTCGACGATGTCGGCGATCTCACGGCTCGCGGAACCGTCGGTACGGATGCTGGCGTCCAGCCGGAACAGGGTCATCGGTGTCTCCAGAGATCGGACGGCCATCGCCGTCACTTCAATGCTGAAGTCACACCGTAGCACGATGACTTCATGCGTGAACTCACCGGACTTCACGGATGGAGTGACCTAGACTGCGCCGCATGGCGACTGCGGATTCCGGGGCCGGGCCGGACCCGGACGTGCCGTGGTTGACCGACGGCGAGCAGCAGGCCTGGCTGGGGGTCGCGGCCATGATGCTGACGCTCCCCGGCGTGCTGGACGGTCAACTGCAGCGCGACTCCGGACTCGGCCTGTACGAGTACCTGGCCCTCAGCTCGCTGTCGATGGCGCCGGGCCGGTCGAGGCGGATGAGCGAGCTGGCTCAGCTGACCAACGGGTCGTTGTCGCGACTGTCGAACGTGATGAAGCGCCTCGAGCAGCGGGCCTGGGTGCACCGGCACCCCGACCCGTCCGACGGCCGGTACACCGTCGCCGTCCTGACCACGGCCGGCTGGGACGTGGTGGTAGCGGCGGCCCCGGGCCATGTCCGCGCCGTGCGGCACTTCGTCCTGGATCCGCTGTCGACCACCCAGGTCCGGCAGCTGGGACAGATCGGCCGGCGCATCCGCGACCGCACCGAGGTCGCCCTGGAACCCGACCCGCCGTGCGGGCCGCCGGCCGCCTGCTGAGGAACCGCCGGGAACGAAGACGGGCGGGGTGGGAGTCTGTCGACCACCACCCCGCCCGGGCAAGCCGGTGACCTGCCGGGGTCCGCCACTCCGAATTCCCGCCGCGGAATTCGAGGGCCCCGCTCCAGCTCGTTGGCGCCTCCGGTCGGAGAGCCACTCGGCTTCGTGCTTGCTGAGGTAAGGCTAGCCTAAGCTCTGGCGCATTGGCAAGCCCGGGTGGAGCCGGCGCATCACCGCAGGTCAGCGCAGCCGGTAGCGACGTTCCGGCCGGCCGGTGCCGTACTTGAGCGACACCTCCGCGGCTCCGCTCTGCTCCAGGTACTCCAGGTACCGGCGGGCGCTCACCCGGCTCAACCCGACCCGCTCGGCGCACTCCGACGCCGAGATCGCCTCGTCCCGGGTGAGCAGCCGGCGGACCGCCTCGGCCGATTCGCGGCTCAGGCCCTTGGGCAGCTCGGCGGCGGCGGCCTTGGCCCCGGTGACGCCGAACAGCTGGTCGACCTGGTGCTGCTCGACCTGGTCGGCGGTCCCCAGCATCGAGCGGGTCCGCCGGAAGTGCTCCAGCCGCTCCCCCAGCGAGCTGTAGTCGAACGGCTTGATCAGATAGGACACCGCGCCGCCGAGCATCGCCTCGCGCACCGTCTCGAGCTCCCGGGCGGCGGTGACGATGAGCACGTCCACCCCGGGGAAGTCCGAGCGCACCCGGC
>JBQGEH010000064.1:0-16711 GCA_052039515.1 Nakamurella sp.
GAGGACGCCGACGACCCGTCGTTACTAGGGTCGTCGTTCCAGGTGAACCCACGCTGAGAGGTCCTCCGAATAACACCACCTCCGCCCGCACCTCCCGCCCGACCGTGCGTTCCCTCCACGTCGCCGCCGGGCTGCTCGCCGCCACCCTCGGGCTGACCGCCTGCACCGACGAGACGGGTACCTCGACGGTGACCTCCGACGGGTCGGTGGTCTCGCAGACCTCCACCACCGGAGGTGCCGACCAGATCAACGTCGAAGGCACGGTCACGCCGTTCACCATCGACATGAGCCGCTGACGGGGAGTCCGTCGACCGGAACGAACACCTGTACGATCCGGGCATGACCCGCGGCCCGCTGCTGCACGCCGACGCCGACGCGTTCTTGGCCTCGGTCGTCACCCGCGGCCGGCCGGCTCTCGCGGCCCGGCCGTTGGCGGTGGTCAACACGGTGATCGTGGCGAGCCCCAACTACCTGGCCCGCGCGCTCGGGGTGCACAGCGGCATGCTCGTCGTCGAGGCGCTGCGTCGCTGCCCGGAACTCGTCGTCGTGGACGTGCCGCAGGCCGAGGTCGAGGAGGTCGGTGACGCGCTCTTCGACCTGTTCCACGCGTTCGCCGACGCGGTCGAGCCGGGCTCGATCGAGGAGGCGTTCCTCGACACCTCGCACCTCAGTTGGAACGAGGCCGTCGACGTGGCGCAGGCACTGCGCCGGCGCGCCCGGCGGGAGCTGCGCATCCCGGTCACCGTGGGCGTCGGCCGCACCAAGCTGATGGCCAAGCTGGCTTCCCGGGCCGGGAAGCCCGACGGCCTGCACGTCATCGACCCCGACGACGAGCCCGGCGTGCGTGCCGATCTGCTGCTGGCCGACCTGTGGGGCGTCGGGGACACCACCGCCGGCCGGCTGCGTGCCCACGGCGTCACCAGACTCCGTCACCTGCAGCACCTCCCGGCGCCGCAGCTGCGTCAGCTCTGCGGCACGACGATGGCCGTCCGGCTCACCCGCATCCACGACGGCACCGACGACGCCGACGTCCGCGCGGTGCGCGGGCGCACCTCGATGAGCGCCGAGGGTGCCCTGGAGGGCTACGGGCGGCCCGACCACACCCCCGACGAGGTGCTGGACAGCTGTGTGGCGCGGGTTTGCCACCGGGTGTCGCGCGCCGGGCTCGCCGGCGACCGGCTCGCGCTCGTCCTGCGTGATCCGTCCGGTCGTCCCGTGTCGGTGCGCCACAGCCCGACGATCGAGGCGACAGCGCAGCCGGAGGTCTGGCTGCCCATCGCGCAGACCCTGCTGCACCGCGAACCGCCCCCGCCGCTGTCCCGGTTGGGTGTCACCCTCGGCGGACTGGTGCCCGCGGACCAGGTGCAGGGCGCCCTGTTCTGACGCCACCGGTCCCCACCGACGACGGGGGGCGGATTCCACGCGCCAAAGAGCGAACTCCGCCCCACGTCGGGTGTGAAGCCGGGCGTCAGTGGCTGAGCTCCTTCGTCACCCGCTCGAGCATCCGGCGGTGGATGGCGTCGGCGTTCTCCTCCCAGCCGAACACGCAGACCGTGGCGATGCCGTCGAACTCGATGTCACGCAGCGTGGCGAAGAACTGGTCCCAGTCGACATCGCCGTTGCCGATCTCGTTGTGCTGGTGCACGCGGGCGTCCACGCCGGGCGGGTTGACGATGTACCGGTTGCCGACGTTGGCGCGGTGGTTGAAGCAGTCGGCGATGTGCAGGTGGGCGAGCTTGCTGCCGGCGTAGCGGATCATCCGGTCCAGATCGCCCTTGCCGTCGGACAGGTGGAAGGCGTGCGGCGCGCAGAACACGTACTTCACCCAGGGGGTGTTCAGGCCCCGGACGATCTGCACGGCGTCGTCGTTGGTCTCGGAGAAGTCGTACGGGTGGGCCTCGAGATGCAATGCCAGACCGTACCTCTCGAAGTCGGGGCTGAGCTCCTCCATGGACCGGTAGAAGGCGTGCTCGGACTTCAGCGGCTGGTTCGGGTCACCCGACAGCTCCGACATGACCACCGGCACCTCGAGCTCGCTGGCGATCTGCAGCAGCCGCCGCCAGTTACGTACCTGCGCCTGCCGCTCCTGCTCGTCGGGCGAGGACCAGTTGAACACCGGCACGAGACTGCTGATGCCGACGCCGGTCTCGCGGCAGGCCTGCCTGACCTCGGCGATCGCCTCGTCGTCGGCCTTGGGGTAGCGGTGCCAGAAGAAGAAGTCGGGGCGCGGCGAGAGCTCCAGGTGTTCGTACCCGAGCTCGGCCGCCTTGCGGACCTCGTCGGCCACCGACAGCTCGGCGTGGTACATGGCCGGGTCGAGTGCGATCGTGACCATCGGTACTCCGTTTCCGGTCGACGACGTCGACCCTGGTGGGGAAGAGGTTTCAGTACGGCCAGCGCCGGACGGGCCCGAGACCGCAGGCGGTGAGGTAGCCGGCGGCGCGGGCCTGGATGGCCAGCGGGACGTCGGGCTTCACCGGGTACAGATCCTGCTCGAGGATGGTGAAGACCTCGCGGTCGAGGGCGGCCAGCGCATCCAGCAGCGGCGGCACCGCGGGCTCGCCGTACGGCGGCTCCACCATCACGCCGAGCGGCACGGCCTCGGCCAGCGACAGTTTCTCGGCCCGCACCTTCGCCCGGACGGCGGGGTCGACGAACTTCAGGTGCACGTAGGTGATGCGCTCCGGCGCCTGCCGGATGATCTCCAGGTTGTCCCCGTCGCAGTAGGCGACGTGGCCGGTGTCCAGGCACAGGTTCACGAACCGCGGATCGGTGTCGGCCAGGAAGCGCAGGATGCGCTCCTGGGTGTCGACGTGGGTGTCGGCGTGCGGGTGGAACACGAGCTCGACGCCGTGCTCCTCGTAGATGGCCTTGCCGAGCGCATCGGTGCCGGTGACCAGGTTGCGCCACTGCTCGGCGTCCAGCTCGCCCGACCCGGTGGCCTCGCCGGTGTGCATGTCGGTGTACTGCTCGGGCAGGTGCACCAGGTACTTCGCCCCGACCGCGGCCAGCAGCTTCGCCTCCCGGTCGAACGCCGCCAGCGCGCGGTCCAGGCCCGGCTTCCCCTCGTGCAGACCGGCGAACACCGTGCCGCCGGCGACCTTCAGGCCGCGGCTGCCGAGCTCGTCACGGAGCTGCTCCGGGTCCTGGGGCAGAAAGCCCTGGGGTCCCAGCTCGGTCCAGACGTAGCCGGCGCTCGCGACCTCGTCGAGGTACTGCTTCCAGCCGACCTGGTGCTCGTCGGCGGCGAACCACACGCCCCACGAATCCGGGGCGGTGCCGAGGACGAGCTGGGAGACGTCGGCGGAGGGGACTCGGGCGGTCACGTCGGGCCTTTCGCAGAGGTGGTGGTTCCGCCGGGCGGCGGCACCAGTGTGGAACGGATGGCGGTCCGGCGCGCGGCTCAGGAGCCGACGACACCGGCCGGGGCGGCCTTGACCAGGTGGCCGGCGTCGTGGGTGCGGAAGTCGTCCTCGAGCTCCTCGAGCGTGCGGCCGCGGGTCTCCGGCACGAAGCGCTGCACGAACAGCCAGGACACCACGTTGATCGCGGCGAAGATGCCGAACGTCGCCGTCGCGCCGACCGCCTCGACCAGCAGCGGGAAGACGAACGAGATGAGGGCGTTGACGCACCACAGGAAGAACACCGCGATGCCCATGGCGAAGCCGCGGATGGCCATCGGGAAGATCTCCGACAGCAGCAGCCACACGAGCGTGCCGATGAAGCCCTGCACGAAGGCCACGAACAGCAGCATGGCGCCGAGGATGAGGTAGCTGCGCAGGGTCGAGCCGGGCAGCAGGAAGGTCAGCGCCAGCACGACCTGGGCGCCGACGACACCGGCGAACCCGGTCAGCAGCAGGGGGCGTCGGTTGAACTTCCCCAGCAGGATGATGCCGACGATGGTCATGACCACCGACGTGACGCCCACCGCGATGGTGGCCACCAGCGAGGCGCTGGTGCCCAGGCCGGTCGACTGCAGGATGGTCGGCGCGTAGTAGTTCACCGTGTTGATGCCGGTGGCCTGCTGGACGGTGGCCAGGCCGATGCCGATGAGCAGGATGCGGCGCATCCACGGGTTCTCCCGGAGCTGCTGCAGCGCGGCACCCTTCGCCGCGGTCCGCTCGCGGTCGGCGTGCGCGGTGATGACCGCGAACTCACCGGTCGCCTCGACGTCGCCGCGGCTGAGCCGCAGGGTCCGCTCCGCCTCCTCGTGGCGGCCGCGCAGGGCGTACCAGCGGGGGGAGTCGGGCAGGAAGAACATGCCGACGAAGAGGGCGACGGCCGGGATGGACGCCACGCCCAGCATCCAGCGCCAGACGTGGGTGTCGTCGATCAGCTGGTCCAGGACCGCGTTCATGATGAACGCCAGCATCTGGCCGCTGACGATCATCAGCTCGTTGATGGTGACCATCCGGCCGCGGCGGTGCGCCGGCGCCATCTCGGCCAGGAACAGCGGGCAGGTCGCGGCGGCGGCACCGACGCCCAGACCCAGCACGATGCGGGCGGCGACCATGAACGTCACGTTCGGCGCCACCGCGCAGGCCAGCGCCCCGACCAGGAACAGCCCCGCGCAGACCAGCAGGCTGCCCTTGCGGCCCAGCGCGTCGGCGAGCCGGCCGCCGAGCAGGGCACCGATGGCGGCACCGGGGAACAGCAGCGAGCTGACCACGATCGCCTCGGACGTGGTCGTCAGGGCCAGGTCGTCCTTCATGTACAGCAGGGCGCCGGAGATGACGCCGGTGTCGTACCCGAACAGCAGGCCGCCGAGGGTCGAGATGATCGTCAGCTTCACCAGGAAGCGGTTGTGTTCGCGCGTCGCCGGCGCGGGTGGGCGCGCACTCGTGGTCCCCGCCATTGGGGCTCCTCCTCGCATGGTCACGGATCGCGCCGGTCACGGCGTCTGGCGCCGGCCGGGTCCTGCGGTGCGAAGCGCCTCACGGCCACCCCGGACGGTTCCCGCGAGGGTGTGCCGTCGTGGCGGACCTGTTCTTCAAGCGCTTTAACAAGTACGGTCAGTGTTGGTGATGACGGTGATGTTGTCAAGACAAAGTAGGTGACCGATGGTCGACGGTGCCCCGGCGCGACGGGTCCGACTGGACGACGTCGCCGCGGCCGCCGGGGTCTCGGCGGCCACCGTCTCGCTGGTGCTGCGCGGTATCAGTGGGCCCAGTGACGCCACGCGGCAACGGGTCTCGGCCGCCGCCGCACGACTGGGCTACCGGCCCGACCGGGCGGCGAGCCTGCTGGCCAGCCGCCGCAGCCGGCTGATCGGGGTGGCGCTGGACATCAGCAACCCCTTCCACGGGCGACTCGTGCAGGACCTGCACGCCGCCGCGCACCAGCGGGCCTACCAGGTGGTGCTCAGCACGGTCACCCGGGATGCTGACGAGCGCCGGGCCGTCGAGACGTTGCTGGACTCCCGGTGCGAGGGGCTGGTGCTGCTCGGCCCGACCGCACCGGCCGCCGAGGTGAACCGGCTCGCCGGAACGGTGCCGGTGGTCCTGGTCGGGCGGCACGTCACCGGCGCCGCGACCGACGTGGTGCGGACCGACGACATCGTCGCCCTGGACCAGGCCGTCGGACTTCTGGCCGCCGCCGGGCACCGGCGGATCGTGCACGTCGACGGCGGCCGGGGCGAGGTGTCGACCCTGCGGCGCCGGGCCTACCGGCGGGCCATGCGGTCGCACGGTCTGGCCGACGCGACGGCGGTGGTCGGTGGCGGGGACACCGAGACCGCCGGGGCGGCGGCCGCGCGGGAACTGCTGCGCGATGAGCTGCCGACCGCCGTGGTGGCGTTCAACGACCGGTGCGCCGTGGGCCTGATCGACACGCTGGAGCGGGCCGGTGTGCCGGTCCCGGGCGGGGTCTCGGTCGTCGGGTACGACGACAGCCCGTTGGTACGGCTGGGTTCCATCGACCTCACCACCGTCGGCCAGGACACCGGGCAGCTGACCCGGCACGCCGTCGACATGCTGCTGGAGCGGCTGGAGGAGGGCCGTTCCGCACCTCGGGAGATCGTCGTGGCCCCGCGGCTGGTCGAGGGCGGCACGACAGGGCCACCGCGCCCCGCCGGAAGAGGGTCCTGACCCGGTCGGTCAGCGGCGCTCGGACCAGAACTCCCGCACCGCACGGGCCAGCGCCGCGGGTTGCTCCAGGGCGGGCAGCACGCGGGAACCGGTGACGACCACGGTGCGGGCGTCGGGCATCCCGGCGGCGACCTCGCGCGCCCGTTCGGGCGTCCACTCGCCGCGGTCGTCGGTCGTCACGAAGAGGACCGGCTGCCGGATGCGGGACGCGGCGTCGTTGAGGTCGGTGCGGCGCACGATGGCCGTCTCGATGGCCCGGGCCATGCCCGGCCGATCCGCCGCCGCGAGCGGGTCCAGCACCGCGCGCACCGCGGCGGGATCGGTCGCCCGCGTGTGGTCGGTCAGCAGCGTCTCCAGAATGGCGCGGCGCACCGGGCCTTGCGCTCCGGCCATCCGGAACAGCGGCAGCAGCACCGCCAGTTTCCGGCGCAGGCCGGCGTCGATGGGGTCGGTGGGCGCGCTGACCGCGACCAGCGTGCGGATCAGCTCGGGGCGGGTCGCGGCCAGCTGCAGGCCGACGTGGCCGCCCCAGGCGGTGCCGAGCCAGTCGACCGGTCCGTCGACCTCGTCGGGCAGGCCGTCCAGGAGTTCCGCCGCGGCGACCGCGCACCCGGCGATGTCGGAGGGGGCGGCCAGCGGGTCGCTGCCGCCGGACGACGGTCCGTCCACCAGCAGCAGCCGCCGGTCACCGGACAGCAGTGGCACGAGCCGGTCCCAGCTGGAGGAGTCCACGAACATGCTGTGCCACAACAGCACCGGAGCCCCGTGGCCGACGGCGCGCACCCGCAACCGGCCGAGCGAGGTGGGGACGAGTCGGGAGCGGACGTCGGTGTCAGCCATCAGGGATGCCTTCCGGGCGAGGGGATGAATTGACTGTACGCAGAGTCCATTCATTGTCAACTACGCTGGTCCGGTGCCCCGGACCTACACCTCCGACGTGCGGGCCGAGCGGTCCCGGCGCACCCGCGCGGCGGTGGTCGACGCCGCGTACGCGATGTTCCTGGCCGAGGGGTGGACGGCCACCACCATGGCCCGGGTCGCCACCGCGTCCGGCGTCGCCCGGCAGACGGTGTACCTGCTCTTCGACGGCAAGCTCGCGCTGCTGGACGCGTGCATCGACACCGCGCTCGCGGCGGGCGCCGGCGTCGCGGTACGGGAACTACCGGACTACCGGCTGATGGCCGAGGGGGACGTCGACACCCGGATCGCCGCCGGGGCGCGCTGGCTCGCCGGCGCGCACGAGCGGTCGGCGCGCATCCAGCGGGTCCTCGACGAGGCGGCGGTGACCGACCCGGTGGCCGCCGACCGGCTGGTCGAGCGGGAGCGCAACCGTTGGCAGGAGGTGCGTTTCGCATTGACCCTGGTGCTGCACCGGGACGACCCGCCGGCCGCGGTGGTCGACGCCGTGTGGAACGCCGCGTCGCGGGACGGCTGGCTGCGGCTGGTCGGCACCCGGGGCTGGACGAGCGCGGACTGGCAGCGCTGGTTCGCCGCGACGGTGTCGCTGTACCGGGAGCACGCCGCGGACGTGGCCGGCCCCGGCCGGGGGTGACGGCGACCGCCGATCGGGCACTGGCACGGTATGCAGACCTTCCTGCCCTACGCCGACTTCGAGGCCTCCGCGGCCGCGCTGGACCCGCCCCGGCTCGGCAAGCAGCGGGTCGAGACGTTGCAGATCCTGCGGGCGCTGGAGCTGCCGGAGTACGGCTGGGCGAACCACCCCGCGGTGGTCATGTGGCGGCACCACGTACCGGCCCTGGTGCTCTACGGGCTGGTCTGCGCCCGGGCCTGGACCCGGCTGGGTCATGCTGACAGCACCTACGATCAGATGGCCGAATTCGCCCCCGGGATCGACGCGCTGACGCAGGCCGATCTCGCGGCGCGCGGGATGCTGCCGTCGTGGCTGGGCGACCCCCGGTTGCACACCTCGCACCGCAGCAAGCTGCTCACGAAGGACCCGGAGTACTACGCCTCGCGATTCGCCGGCACGCCCCTGGGGCTCGACTACTTCTGGCCGCCCGCCGACCCGGCCCCGGCCGGCGACCCGGACGGGCCTGCCGGTGCCCCGCTGTGGGTCCTGACGGTCGAGTCGCCGGCGCGGCTGGGGACGCTGCTGGACGAGGGCGTCGTCGCCCTCGGCACCGAGTCCGGGATGACCGGGGACGCCACCGGCCACGACATCGCCGACCTGCTCGCCGCTCTCGGGGTCACCCGCCGGACGAAGGCGCTGCTGGCGCTGGCCCGGTTCGTCACCGAGATCGAGACCGGTGACCGCATCGGCGTTCTCGTCGACCGGCGGACCCGGCTGCTGGTCGGCACGGTGACCGGTGACTACCACTGGGCGAAGTCCGCGGAGCACGGCTTGCACCACCGCCGGCCGGTCGCCTTCGACGAGGTGCTCCTCCGGGCCGACATCGACCCGCCCGCGTCCCTGCAGGACGTGCGCCCGCTGTTCCGGGTGCACCGCCGGGCCCCTACACCGGTTTCGGGGTGATCCTGCCCGCTGAGCGGACGGAATCACCCCGAAACCTGCTGTGGGAGAACGGGAGCCAGCGGTCAGGCGGCGTCGATCATCCCGAGCAGACCACCGACGATGGCGTTGTCGGCGCATCCCGGCTTGAGCCGTGACGAGAGCACCTCGAACGTCAGGTACGACGACGCCTCGTCGCTGTAGATGTAGCCCGAGTTCGAGCGGCCGTTGGTCAACGTCGACAGGATGGTGAACTTCTCCGGTGACGCGTCCAGCACCCGCTGTCCGATGGTGGTGAAGACCTCGCCGTTGACGGCCGGCAGATACAGCTCACCGATTCGCACCAGGCTCAGCCCGATGACCACGTCCTCACCGTCCACGTAGGTGCCCGGCTGACCGGCGCGGCCCTCGTCGGTGCGGGTGCGGCCGGGGCAGGTCACCGAGCTCTGGTGACCGGAGACGGTCCCGTCCACGGTCCAGCGGGTGAGGTCGCGGTTGACCGAGAGCACCTCCTCGCCGAGCAGCTGCCCCATGCTCTGGCTCAGCTGCACCTGCTGCTCCAGCAGCAGCGCCGTCCGCGGGTCGTTGCGGTCCAGGCCCTCGCCGCCCGGCGGCATCGCGTTGCTGATGTCCTCGCCGCGCGCGGCGTAGGCGGCGATCCGGATGTCGCGCAGTTCGTAGGTCTGCTCGAAGAACAGCGGGTTCTGATCACCGGCGGCCGCGCTGGAGAACACCGCGACGGTGCCGTCCCCGAGAGAGTTCTCGATGTAGGTGGACGCGGCGCCGGGGTAGTCGGCGCTGATCCGGTCCTGCATGCCGTTGGTGACGGCGTGCATCGCGTAGTTGTAGTAGACCGCGATGGGCTTCCCGTCGAGTGTCTGGAACGAGGCCACCGACACGGTCTTGTCCGACGGGCCGGAGCGGTTGGGCCCCTCCCACCAGGTGCCGGTCTCCCGGTCGATGATGTTGCGGTTGACGTTCAGGTGGGAGCTGCCGGTGCCGACGCTCATCCGCGCCGGCTGCGCCGCGGCTAACGCCTCGGTGGCGGACCGGACGATGCCGTCCACGTAGCCGTCCTGGTTGGCCCGGCCGGCCGAGTGGCTGTGGGTGGCGGCGAGCAGCACGTTCTCGGCCGGCACGCCCAGCTCGGCGTCCAGCCGCTGGGTCACCGCGGCCCACAGGTCGTTGCTGACCCCGCCGGCGTCGACGGTGATCAGCATGGCGGTCCCGCTGTCCCCCTGGACGGCGATGGAGCGGGCGAACAGCGGGTCCAGCACGTCGGTGTAGCGGGCCGGGAGCTGCTCGGCCGTGGGGGACACGTCCACCTTGGCCGCGCCCACCCGCAGCGAGCCCGGCTCCGACGGCGGCGTGGTCGGCGCACCGGAGGTCGAAGAGCCGCCGGACGAGGACGTGGCGTCGGTGGTCCCGGCGGACGTCTCGGACCCGCTGCCGTCGGTGGCCGGGGACGTCCCCTCGTCCGACGAGGTGGTCTCGGCGGCGGACGTGGTCGAGGCTCCCGACGTGGTCGAGGACGCACCGCCCGGGCCGGCCGGGGCGCACGCGGCCGCGGCCAGCAGGCCGAGCACGGTCGACGCCGTCACGATCAGCCGTCGCCGGCCCGATCGTCGCGAACTGGATGTCATGCGGTGGCTCCTTCGCCGTTGAAGTGCCGTGCCGGCCCGGACGGCCGGTGCGGTGGGACCGCGGATGCGGTGACGGCCGGGGTGTCGTCCCCGGGACAGGTGGGTGCTCCCGGGCCGCTGTTCGACCCCGCACCGGACGCTCGGGCTGCTAAAGCGCCCTAGTGACACAGTTCTCCCCGGGTAATGGCGAAGTCAAGGGGGCGGTCGGGTGAACCGGGGACGGCCCGCGCCCGGCGTCAGGGGCGGGGTGCGCCGACCGACGCGCGCCGCCGCAGCGGCATCGGAACGCGTCGGCCGGAGTGCGCGGTCGCGGTGCCGGCCGCCCGTCCCGCCGTGATCTCGGCCAGCACCTCGACGGCGGCGCGGCCGAGCTCGACGTGCGGCAGCGCGACCGTGGTCAACGCCGGGCGCGTCCAACGGGCGAGGGGCTGGTCGTCGAAGGACACCACGGAGACGTCGTCGGGCACCCGCAGCCGCCGGTCGTCCAGCGCCTGCAGTGCTCCGAGGGCCAACCGGTCGTTGAGACAGATGACCGCCCGTGGGACCGTCTGCGCCAGCACGGACCTCATCACCGCGAATCCGAGATCGGGCACCCAGTCGGCGCATCCGTGGCGCCCGGCGACGACGACACCGGCTGCGGCGAGGGTCGCGTCGATCCCCGCGACCCGTTCCGCGGCCGCCACCGATCCGGGGGGCGCGTCGGCGGGATCGGTTCCCACGCCGAGGATGTGGATGTCGTGGCGGTGTCCGGCGTCGAGCAGCACCCGGGCGGCCTCGTTCCCGGCGGCGATCTCGTCCGGCACGATGCTCGGCAGCGCCGACGGAGGGCGCGGCACCCCGTTGAGCAGCACCGCGGGCACGCCGGCCAGTACCGGGGGGACGTCGACGACGCGGGTGAACATCGAGGCGAGGATGATGCCGTCCACCTGCCGGTCGAGAAGTTCCTGCAGCAGGCTGCTCTCGAGGTCGGGCCAGCCCTTGGTCTCGCCGATCAGCAGCATCGAGCCGCGTTCGCGGGCCGCGTCGACGGCGCCGGTGATCATGTCGCCGGCCAGCTGGGAGGTGGCGACGGTGTCGGAGACGAAACCGAGGGTGCGGGTGACACCGGTGCGCAGGCTCGCCGAGACCCGGCTCGAGCGGTACTGCAGGGCCTCCGCCGCGGCGAGCACCCGCTGCTCCACCGCCTCGGAGATGCGCAGCTCGCGGGCCCGTCCGGCCAACACCAGCGAGACGGTGCTCGCCGCCACGCCGGCCCGTTCGGCCACGTCGACCAGCCTGACCCGCTGCATGCCTCACCTCCCGGACCGCAGCACCGTAACCCGCGGCGTCGGCACGGCGGTCAGCTCCAGGGCACCGGTCGGTCACCGAGGCCGACGAGCCCACCGTCGAGGGTGCGGTCGCCGACGGTCGTCATCCCGCAGGCCACCCGGCCGTTCGTCGGCAGCACACCGTCCGGGGCCGGTGGGATCACGCGGCCGTCGACGGTGACCGTGGTGAGCACCGCCAGGGCGCCGTCCGCGGTGGGATCGGGCATCCGGGTCAGGGTGGCGGCGACCTGCCCGCAGCGGGTGTCGATCTCGGCCCGCGGCGTACCGGCGGCGATCCCCGCCGACGTCGCGAGCAGTTGCACGGTGTGCGACCGCGCGCAGCCCGCCTCCGGGTAGGACGTCTGCAGGTCGGTTGCGGTGGCGCACGCCCCGGTGCGGTCCCGCTGGACCCCGGTCCGCACTGCGTCGGCCAGCGTGCCCTCGTACGGCACGGGGTCGTGCTCGGGGTACGTGCTGCCCCGGGCGCCGACCAGGCAGCCCAGCCACCGCTGGCCGGCCGCCTCCTGGAGGGGCGACGGCCGGGTGAGGGAGACCTCGGCCGTGGTCACCACGGTCCACGCGGTGCCGCTCGCATCCGCGACCGTGACCGGGCCCAGGTACCCGGCCGCTGCCGAACGGCAGCGGTCCTGGTTGGGGTCGGACACGTTCAGCGACGAGCCCTCGACCACCAGCGTCGGCTGCTCCGGATCGGTCAGCACCGTCACCACCTCCGCGTAGCGGGGTCCGCCGCAGGGCGCCACGGCCAGCTGCGGATAGACGTAGGTCTGGCCGGTGCCGCCGCCGTACCCCGGGTACCGCTGGACCGGCTCGGAGACGCAGTCGCCGGCCACGGGCGGCCCGGCGACCGGTGCGGCCGACGGCGCGCCGATCACCGGGTCCGGGCGCAGCGCCGGCACCGCCACGAGCACCAGTGCGGCGACCAGGACGACCGTGCCGATCCGCCGTCCCATGCGGAGTGACGGTACGCCCGGGAACGGCCGCAGGGCCGCCCCGGACGATCCGGAGCGGCCCTGCGGGTCCAGCGGGTGCGGGGCGCCCGCCCCGGCGGGTCAGGCGGCCTGGCGGGCCAGGATGGCGCGGACCTCGCGGGTGTCGGCGGCCGGCTGGGCGTCGAGCAGGGTCTCCAGCTCCAGCCGCTCGGCGGCGGTGCGGAAGCCGGCCAGCTCGCGACTCAGGGTGCGGCGCCGGGCGGCGCGGGACAGCACCCGGGTGACGGTGGCGGGACGGCGGATGTCCTTGGGGCTCATGGTGGTTCTCCTCCAGTGGTGGTGGGTGGAGGCATCGCTGTCGTAGGGCTGCCTGGTCGGGGCGCCGGTCCGGACGGCCGGTCGTTCCTTCCACCCGTACAGACGCCGCACGGCCCTAGAACGTTCCAGGTTCCGGGCATGGTCTGCGCCACACGTCGTAGAGCCTCGGGACCCGATGGCCCGGCCGCGCAAACGCACTGTGCGATGACTCATACGTGCTTGCTGTTAGCCACAACCCCTGGCTAACCTGCTAACAGGGCCGCGCGAGCGACAGGCGACGGCCGACCGACCACCCGACACCACCCCGAGAAGAGGAGCAGCAATGGCTGACACCAACGGCACCGCCCAGTTCGCCAAGGCCGTCGACGCCGGCAAGGCCACCAGCGCCGCCACCGCGAAGGCCGCCAAGGCCACCGCCGAGGCGACCAAGGCCGCCACCGCGACCGCCACCAAGGCCGCCACCGACGCCGCGACGTCGGTCTCCGACACCGCCCAGGAGGCCACCACCGCGGCCGCCGGGACCGCCGCCAAGAGCGCCCAGACCCTGACCGAGGACCTGGTCGCCGCCGGCACCAAGGCCGCCGAGGAGGCCAAGGCCACCACCACCGAGGTCACCAAGACGATGACCGAGGCCGGCCAGGCCGCCGCCGAGCACACCAAGGCCACCGTCGAGGCCGGCTGGAAGACCGCGTCGGACAACACCGCCGCCGTCACCGAGTACATGACCAAGAGCGCCGAGTCCTTCGTGCCCACCGTCGAGGCCGCCACCCAGCGCGCCCAGGACCTCGCCGCGTCGATGGTCCCGGTCGTCGAGGACGCCAACAAGAAGGTCGTCGAGTACTGGACCACCTCCGCCGAGACCATCCGTCCGGCGATCGAGGACGCGACCCGCAAGGCCCAGGAGCTGGCCCAGTCCTTCGTCCCGGCCATGGAGGACGCCGCCAAGCGCGCCCAGGACTTCATGACCGCCTACACCCCGTCGCTCGAGGAGCTGAACACCAAGGCCCACGAGTACGGCCAGACCGCGCTGGACAACTCCACCGCCGTCGTCGGTTACATGACCAAGGCCGCCGAGTCGGCCCGCCCGGCCGTCGAGGACGCCACCCGCAAGGCCCAGGCCATCGCCGAGACGATGACCGCCCACAGCAAGGTCGCCGGTCTGGCCTGGCTGGACGCCTACGACGCCGGCTTCGCCGCTTACCTGGACCTGAAGAAGGACCTGGCCGAGGCCACCCGCGTGTCCTGGGTCGCGGACCTCTCGAACGCGCAGAACCACGCGCTGGTCGAGCTGAACAACGCCTACACCAAGGCCGTGCGCGACCTGCTGAAGTAAGCACCACCCGCATCACGGCACCACCGTCCGGACGCGGTCGCTCCCTCCCGGAGCGGCCGCGTCCTGGCGGTTGCGGGCCCCGGTCCGGATCACGGCGGATGCACGCCATCGTGTCCGGCGTGACCCGTTCAGCCGCCTACCGCCCAGTAGGATGACGACATGGGCAACAGCTGGCCGGAGTCCTCGACGCTGGGCGAGATCATCCGCCGTCAGCGCGAGCTCGCGTCGTTGCCGATGCGTCAGCTCGCCGCGATGGCGGGTATCTCCAACCCGTACCTCTCGCAGATCGAGCGGGGGCTGCGGGAGCCGTCCGAGCACGTGCTGCACGCCATCGCCGACTCGCTGCAGGTCTCCGCGGAGACCCTGCGGACGACCGGCGAGGACGACCCCGCCGACGGTGGCGACACCGCCGGTGGGACCACCGCCGTCCTGGACGCCATCCAGGCCGACACCGATCTGACGCCCTCGCAGCGGCGGGCGTTGATCGAGACGTACGAGGCGTTCCGCGAAGTGACCATCGAGCGCCGGCGGGCCAAGGGCTCCCGGCGTCGCACCTAGAGCTCCACGTGGGCAGGAAAGAGAGCCGTCGATGACGACTGCCGAGAAGCGCGACGTCCCGTCCTGGGATCCGCTGGACACCCGTGTCGCCGACCAGCTCCGCGCCAACATCATCGACGCCACTGCGGCCCGCCTCGGCGCCGGCCCGCTCGGTGACGCCGACGCCATCAGTGCCGCCCCGGTGCTGTTCAAGGCGGCCGCCTCGCTCGCGGCGATGCCGGCCGCGACGATGAAGATCGCCGCCGACTACACCGTCGGGTTCTGGAAGAACGCCTACACCGCCACCGCCCGCGCGTTCGGCACCCCCACCGCGGGTGAGACCCGGGCCCGCGACAAGCGTTTCGCCGACGCGTCGTGGACCGACAACGCCGGCTACTTCTTCATCCGCGAGCAGTTCGAGCTGTGGCAGAAGACCACCCACGAGCTGCTGGACGTCGCGGATCTCGAGCCCAAGGAGCGCGAGAAGGCCCGCTTCATCGTGCAGGGGGTGATCGACGCGATGGCGCCGACCAACTTCCCGGGCACCAACCCGGCCGTGCTCAAGCGGGCGCTGGAGACCAACGGGCAGTCGCTGCTCAAGGGCCTGCAGAACATGCTGGCCGACATCCGTGACAACGAGGGCCAGCCCCGCCAGGTCGCCACCGGCGTCCACGAGATCGGCCGTAACCTCGGCGTCACCCCCGGCAAGGTCGTCTTCCGCAACGACCTCATGGAGCTCATCCAGTACACGCCGACCACCGACACCGTGCACGAGATCCCGCTGCTGTTCAGCCCGCCGTGGATCAACAAGTACTACGTCATGGATCTCGCCCCCGGCCGCAGCCTCGTCGAGTTCGCCGTCAACAACGGGCACACGGTCTTCCTGATCAGCTACCGCAACCCCGACGAGTCCATGCGCGACGTCAACATGGACGACGACCTCATCTCCGGTCCGCGCGCGGCGCTGGACGTCGTCACCGAGATCACCGGGGCCGAGAAGGTCAATCTGCTGGGGCTGTGCCTCGGCGGCACGCTGACCATGGCGACGCTGGCCTACCTCGACGCGCAGGGCGACGAGCGGGTGAACGCCGCGACCTTCCTCAACACCCTCATCGACTTCTCCAACCCCGGCGCGCTGGGTGTGTTCACCGACGAGGCGTCGGTGGCCAAGCTCGAGAAGTCCATGCAGAAGACGGGTTTCCTGTCCGCCGACAGCATGCGCAAGACGTTCGACGCGCTGCGCGCCAACGACCTGATCTGGAACTACGTCGTCTCGTCGTGGATGCTCGGACAGGACCCGCCCGCGTTCGACATCCTCACCTGGAACGCCGATTCCACCCGGATGCCGGCCGCGATGCACTCGTTCTACCTGCGCAGCTGCTACATCAACAACCGTCTCGCGCAGGGCACGATGACGCTGGCCGGCCAGCAGCTGGACATCAGCAAGGTGGAGCAGGACCTCTACTTCCTGGCCGCCGAGCAGGACCACATCGCGCCGTGGCAGAGCTCCTACGCGGGAGCGCGTCTCACCTCCGGGGACGTGCGCTTCGTGCTCTCCAACGCCGGCCACATCGCGGGCATCGTCAACCCGCCGAACCCCAAGTCCAAGCACTGGGTGGCGGCCGAGGACGCCGCCGGCGCGCAGCGCGAGCTGCCGGAGTCGCCGGAGGAGTGGCGCGCCGAGGCGACCCTGGTCCCCACCACCTGGTGGCTGGACTGGGCGAACTGGATCGGCCGGCGGGCCGGTGCCCAGGTACCGCCGCCGCCCATGGGCTCCGAGGCGCACCCCGTCCTCGGTGACGCCCCCGGGACCTACGTCCTGGGCTGAGTCGTGAGATCCGGCGTGAGAGTGACCGTGCCACGGTCGTTCTCACGCCGGAGCTGTCTCCGGGGCCATCGCCCCCACCGTTTCCGAATCGAGGAGTGCCGTCGTGAGTGCGTTCAGTGTGTCCAAGGTCGTGGTGACGGGTGGTGCGCAGGGGATCGGTGCGTCGATCGCGCATCGGTTGGCGTCGGAGGGTCTGTCGGTGTCGATCCTGGATGTCAACGATGTGGGGGCGAAGGAGA
>JBQGEH010000065.1:0-9022 GCA_052039515.1 Nakamurella sp.
CCGGTGAAGCCGGTGGCGTGCGCGACGCGGCCGCCGTGCCCGGTGCCGTAGAACGGGAAGAACCGCGAGCAGGTGTCGATGACGCCGCCCCAGGTGTGGCTGAACCGCACGTCCTCCAGCTGCGGGAACGTCTCGAAGAAGTGCTCGGCCAGCCGCTGGAACGTCTCCTGCCGCTGGTCGAAGCTGTCGTCGATCTTGCCGCCGTAGTGGTAGACGACGTCGTAGCCGCCCCACAGGATCGAGTTGTCCTCGCCGAGACGGTAGTAGTGGAAGAGGTTCCCGGAGTCGCCGACGCCCTGCCGGTTCTTCCAGCCGATGCTCTTCAGCTGCTCCTCGGTGAGCGGTTCGGTGGCGATGGCGTAGTCGTACACCGGCACCACGTAGGGCCGCACCCGCTTCAGCAGCGACGGGAAGGCGTTGGTGCCCAGCGCGACCCTGGCGCCGCGGACGGTGCCGCCGCCGGCGGTCTTCAGCACCATTTCCGCGCCCTCGCGGACCATCGACTCGACCCAGGAGTTCTCGTAGATGCGGACGCCGAGCTCCTCGCAGGCGTCGGCCAGACCCCAGCACAGCCGGGCCGGGTCGACCATGACGGTCTTGTCCTTGGACCACACCGCGCCGAGGTACGTCGGTGACTTGAGCTCGGCGCGGACGGCGTCCTGGTCGAGCAGCACGGCGTCGTCGCCGAAGTCGAGCATCCGCTGGTAGTCGACCCAGATGTCGGCGAGCTGGTACTCCATGGTGGCCACCCGCAGCTCGCCGGACTTCTCGAGCTTGCAGTCGATGCCGAACTTCTCGATGGTCTCGACGATGCCGGCGAGGTTCTGCCGGCCCAGCCGCTCCAGCCGGGGCATGTCCCGCGGGTACCAGTCCATGCCGTTGGCCTGGCCGTGGGTCAGCGACGCCGAGCAGAAGCCGCCGTTGCGGCCGGACGCGGCCCAGCCGATGGTCTTGCCCTCCACGAGCACCACGTCCCGCTCGGGCTCGCGCTGCTTGGCGATCAACGCCGTCCACAGGCCGGAGTACCCGGCCCCCACCACAATCAAGTCGGCGGTCTCGCCTCCCGTCAACGTGTCCCGTGGAGCCGGGGCATCCACGTCGTCGAGCCAGTAGCAGACCGGTTCGGCGTCGGAGAGCGCGTTGTTGGCCAGTCGGCGGTGCGCCGAGCTGTAACGGCGGGAGATCATCGGATCGCTTTCTACATCGCGGTGGGTTTCTGCAGGTCGGGTGACCTGTCAGTGAAAACAGTACGGTGCCAGGGCTTGCGGGCGAGGCCGTTCAGGTCCATCGCCACGTGCTTGACCTGCGTGTATTCGGTCAGCGAGTACATGCTCATGTCCTTGCCGAAGCCCGACGCCCCGAAGCCGCCGTGGGGCATCTCGGAGAAGATCGGGATGTGGTCGTTGATCCACACGGTGCCGGCGCGCAGCTCCCGGGACGCCCGCAGCGCCCGGTGCACGTGCCCGGTCCACGCCGACGCCGCCAGCCCGAACGGGCTGTCGTTGGCCAACCGCAGCGCCTCGTCGTCGTCGGTGAACGGCAGCACGGTGAACACCGGCCCGAACACCTCGTCCTGCACGATGGCGCTGCGCTGGTCGGCGCCGACGACGAGAGTCGGCCGGTACCAGAAGCCGTCGGCAAACTCCCCGTCGGGCAGCCCACCGGGGTCGATCACCCGGGCCCCTTCGGCGGCCGCCCGGGACACCATGCGCGCCACCTTGTCCCGGTGCGCGGCCGACGACAGCGGTCCGAGATCGGTGTCGGGGTCGCGCGGATCGCCCAGCCTCAGCCCGGCGAACAGGTCGGCGACGCCGGCGACGAACGCGTCCAGCAGCGAGACGTGCACGTACGCCCGGGTCGCCGCGGTGCAGTCCTGCCCGGTGTTGATGACGCTCGCGGCCACCGCGCCGTGCACGGCGGCGTCCAGATCGGCGTCGGGGAACACCACGAACGGGGCCTTGCCGCCGAGCTCCAGGTGCGCCCGGGCCCCGCGCTCGGCGCAGCGGCCCATCACCCGGCGGCCGACGGCGGTGGAGCCGGTGAAGCTGACCATGTCGACATCGGTGTGCCCGACGAGTGCGTCGCCGGCGTCCGCGCCGGTGCCCGTGACGACGTTGACGACGCCGTCCGGGATGCCGGCCCGCTGCGCGGCCTGGGCCATCAGCACCGCGGTCAGCGGGGTGATCTCGGCGGGTTTGAGCACGATGGTGTTGCCGGCGGCGATCGCCGGCAGGATCTTCCAGCCGGCCATCTGCAGCGGATAGTTCCACGGCGCGATAGACCCGACGACGCCGATGGCCTCACGGCGGATGCTGCTGGTGTGGTCGGGCGAGTACTCGCCTGCCGCCGAGCCCTCGAGGACCCGGGCGGCGCCGGCGAAGAACGCGGCGTTGTCGACGGTGCCGGCGACGTCGAAATCGGTCGAGAAACGCAGTGGCTTGCCGGTCTGCGCGGTCTCGACGTCGGCGAGCTCCGCGGCCGTCGCGGCCAGTTCGCCGGCCAGCGCGTGCACCGCGGTGGCCCGCTCCCCCGGGGTGGCGCGCGACCACGCCGGGAAGGCCCGCCGGGCGGCCGCGACCGCCGCGTCGACCTCGGCCGCACCGGCCAGGGCGTACGTCGTCACCGGACGGCCGGTGGCCGGGTCGAGCACGTCGAACGCGTCGCCGGAGCCGTCCCGGGGCCGTCCGCCGATCAGGTTCAGCGGGCCGACGTCCACCCGGTGCGGGGTCAGGGTCATGGTGTCACCGCGCCCGGCGGGCGCCGACGGCCCGGCCGATGAGCACCGCGGCCAGCGCGATGAGCAGCATGGCGGTGCCGATGACGTTGATCTGCGGCGGCAGCGCCTTCTTCGACGCCCCCCAGACGAACATCGGGAACGTGACCTCGGAGCCGGAGTTGAAGTTGGTGATGATGAAGTCGTCGAAACTCAGCGAGAACGACAGCATCGCCGCCGACACCACCCCGGGCAGGATCAGCGGCAGCGTGATCCGCAGGAAGGTCTGCGTCCGGTTCGCGTACAGATCCTGGGCGGCCTGCTCGAGCCGGGGATCCAGGCCGATGAGCCGGGCCTTGACCGTGACGACCACGAACGACAGACAGAACATGGTGTGGGCGATCCAGATGGTCGTCTGCCCGAGCGGGATGCCCATGTTGACGAACAGCACCAACAGCGACGACCCGACGACGACCTCGGGGGTGGCCATCGGGACGAAGATCAGCACGTTGGCCAGGCCGCGGCCGCGGAAGCGGTGCCGGACCAGGCCGAACGCGGCGACGGTGCCCAAGATGGTGGCGGCGATCGTGGACAGCAGCGCGATCTTGAGGCTCAGCAGCACCGAGTCGCACATGCCGGGGATCTCGCAGACGTTCTTCCAGGCGTCGAAGGAGAACTGCGTCCAGGTGTAGTTGAACGAGCCGGCCGGCTTGTTGAACGAGAACACGATGACCACGAAGATCGGCGCGAACAGGTAGAGCAGCCCGAGCGCCCCGACGAAGACGACGAGGTGGTCGCGGATCCAGCGTCCCGCCCCGGGTTTCGGGGCGGGCGCGGGGGTGGTGTCCGGCTGGGGCCGGCGGAGGGTGGTGGTCATACGAGCTCCTCCGTACCGGACCGGCGGACGTAATAGACGACGAGCAGCACGATCGCCGCCATCAGCGAGATCGACAGGGCCGCGGCGTGGGTGTAGTCCCGGACCCGCAGGAACAGCGCGTCGATGACGTTGCCGCTCATGGATTCCCGCATCGACCCGAGGAACGTCGAGTTGACGTAGTCACCCGCGGCCGGGATGAACGTCAGCAACGTCCCGGAGACCACGCCGGGCAACGACAGTGGCCAGGTCACCTTCCAGAAGCTCGACCACGAACTCGCGTACAGGTCGCCGGCGGCCTGCCGCAGGCTCAGGTCCTGCTTCTCCAGCGAGGCGTAGATCGGCAGCACCATGAACGGCAGGAAGTTGTAGGTCAGGCCGATGATGACGGCCAACGGGGTGGCGAGCACCCGGCTGTCGGAGGTGAGCCCGAGCAGGTCGCTGACCGCGAGGAAGCCGATGGAGCGCAGGAATCCGACCACCGGCCCGTTGTCGGCCAGGATCGTCGTCCACGCGAGCGTCCGGATCAGGAAGCTGGTGAAGAACGGCGCGATGACCAGCACCAGCAGCACCGAGCGCCAGCGGCCCGCCTTGAACGCGATCATGTACGCGATCGGGTAGGCGATGAGGATGGTGAGCACGGTGGCGGTGCCGGCGAAGACGAACGACCGCAGGAACTGTGGCCAGTAGTCCGACCACACGTCGACGTAGTTGGAGAACTGCCAGGTGAAGGCGAAACCCTCCTCGCGACCGCCACTCTGCAGCGAGGTGTTGATCAGCGTGAGGATCGGCAGCAGGAAGAACACCACCAGCGCCAGGAACGCCGGCAGCAGCAGGAAGTAGGGCGTCAGGCGGTTGCCGCGGCCCGGCTCCGGGGGTGGCGTGGCGGCGCCGCCGGTCGGCGCGACATGGGCCATCGCGCTCACGAGGCGACCTCGGCGGCGTAGGCCTCGTCAGCCGCATGGGCATCGAGGGCGAAGGTGTGCGCCGGATCCCAGTACACCGAGACCCGGTCACCGACCCGACGCAGGGTGGTCGCGGTGTTCTGCGAGAACACCGACAGCTCCTCGTCCTGCGGCGTGCGGATGAGGTACTGGGTGGACACCCCGATGAAGGACGCGTCGACGATGGTGCCGTCGATGACGTTGACCATGGCGGGTGCCCGTCCCTGGTCGGCGATCTGGATCTTCTCCGGACGGACCCCGACCTGCACGGCCGGGCCGGCGCTGTGCGCCCGGGACGCCGGCATGGCGAGCCGGAAACCCTCGGTGTCCAGGGTGATCACGTCGCCCTCGCGGCCGACCACGGTGGCGGGCAACAGATTCGACTGCCCGAGGAACCCGGAGACGAAGGCGGTGGCCGGGTTCTCGTACAGCTCGACCGGCGACCCCATCTGCTCCACCCGGCCCTTGTTGAGCACCGCGATGGTGTCGGCCATCGTCATGGCCTCCTCCTGGTCGTGGGTGACGTGGATGAAGGTGATACCGACCTCGGTCTGGATGCGCTTGAGTTCCAGTTGCAGCTGGCGCCGCAGCTTGAGATCCAGGGCGCCCAGCGGCTCGTCGAGCAGCAGCACCTTCGGCCGGTTGACCAGCGCGCGCACCACGGCGATCCGCTGCTGCTGCCCGCCGGAGAGCTGGGTGGGCTTGCGCTTCGCCAGGTGGCGCATGTCGACGAGTTCGAGCATCTCGTTGACCTTGGCGTCGATGCCGTCGACCTTGCGGCGCCGCAGACCGAAGGCGATGTTCTCGTACACCGTCAGGTGCGGGAACAGCGCGTAGGCCTGGAAGACCGTGTTCACCGGACGCGGGTGCTGACGTAGCGCCGCGATGTCGCGGCCGCCGAGCTCGATGCTGCCGCTGGACGGCTCCTCGAGCCCGGCGACCATCCGCAACGTGGTGGTCTTGCCACAGCCGGACGGTCCGAGCAGCGCGAAGAAGGACCCCTCGGGCACGTCCAGGTCGATGCCGTCGACGGCGGTGAAGGCGCCGTAGTGCTTGTGCAGCCCACGGATCCGGAGGCTGCCGCCGCCGGTGAACACGTCGGTGTTGGTCATGTCTGTCACGCACCCGTCAGTGTGGCGAACGCCCGGTTGCACCGGTTCTCTTCTTCTTCGGTCAGTGCCATGAACACCTTGGCCTTGGCCAGGGTGGCGTCGTCGGGGAAGATCAGCGGATCCTCCAGCAGCTCCGGATCGAGCTCGGCCATCGCCTCCCGCACCCCGACCACCGGGGAGATGTAGGAGATGTAATCGGCGGCTTCGGCGGCGATCTCGGGCTGGAAGTACCAGTCGATGAGCTTCTCCGCGTTGGTCTTGTGCGGCGTGCGGATCGGGATGACGAAGTTGTCGCTCCACAGCGTGCAGCCCGCGTCCGGCACCACCAGCTGCAGGTCCGGGCTGTCGGCCTGCAGGCTGATCACGTCGCCCGTCCAGCCCACGCAGGCGATGACGTTGCCGGCGGCCAGGTCGGCGCCGTAGTCGTTGCCGGTGAAGCGGCGGATCTGGCCCGAGTCGACCGCGGTCTGCAGCTTGGCGATGGCCTTGTCGAACTGCTCGAAGGTGAAGTCCTCGATGTCGTAGCCCATGTCGAGCATGGTCAGGCCGACGGTGTCGCGCATCTCGGTGAGGCAGGTGACCTTCCCGCGCAGCCGCTTGTCGGTCAGCATCTGGTCCATCGAGGTCACCTCCTGACCGTCGAAGGCGTCCGGGTTGCAGGCGATCCCGGCGAGCCCGGACTGCCACGTCAGGCTCTTCTTCCGGCCCGGGTCGTAGGAGATGTCCTTGAGCACCGGGTCGAGGTTGGCGGCGGCGTTCGGCATGTTCGCGTAGTCGAACTCCTGCACGAACCCGAGCCGGATGAGCTTGGCGGCCATCCAGTCGGTGACCACGAAGACGTCGGCGGCGATCGCCTGGCCGCCGGTGATCTGCGGCTGGATCTTGGCGAAGTACTCGTCGTTGTCGTTGACATCCTCGATGTAGCGGACGTCGATACCGGTCGCCTCGGTGAAGGCGACGAGCGTCGGGCGTACCGAGGTGTCGTCCTCGTCGATGTCGATGTAGAACGGCCAGTTCGACCAGGTGACGTTCGGGTCGGTGGCCGACGTGTCCTGCACCGGGTTCCAGCTGGTCACCTGGATGCCGGGGGTCGAGCACGCGGCCAGCAGGGCGCCGGCTCCACCGACACCCATGGCGGTGAGGAACGACCGGCGGGACAGTCCCCGGCTCCGGCGACCGGCGGGGACGCCGGGCAGGGTCAGGCGGGTGGTGCGCGGAGCGGGACTCCGGCGGGCCGAGGGCCCGGCGGTCATCCGCGGGTCCACAGTGCGGGCATGGGCGGCCTCCTCGGGAGAACGCGGTCCGGGGTGGCCCGGTCGCTGCATCGGTTCGGTGGTGCGGGTGCGGCGGAGCGGTGCCGCGAAGGAGTGTGTACCGCTCCGTCGTGACATCGGCGTGAACCCGGGTCCGGCGCGCCCGCACCGTATCACCCGATGAGCCCAGTGCAACAGATCCCCGATTGCGGAAACCGGCATGTTTCCGGTAGATGACGACGGTTTCCTTCTCGAATCGGTGCGTAGGCGACGGAATCCCTTGCCGAACGACGGATGGCATGTGACCATCGGAGGCATGCCGCCGTACCCGACCGTTCCCGACGCGTCCGCACCGGGGGACGAGAACCGGGGCCGCCCGGCCGGCCGCCAGCCGTTGGACGCGACGTCGCTGGCGATCATCGAGCAGCTCCAGGAGGACGGCCGACGGCCGTACGCGACCATCGCGGCGGCCGTGGGCCTCTCGGAAGCGGCCGTGCGGCAGCGCGTGCAGCGGCTGATCTCCTCCGGCGTGGTGCAGATCGTGGCGGTGACCGACCCCCTGCAGGTCGGCTTCCACCGGCAGGCCATGGTCGGCATCCGCGTCGAGGGCGCGATCGGTCCGGTCGTCGACGTGCTGACCGCCATGCCGGAGGTCGACTACGTCGTGGTCACCGCCGGCTCGTTCGACGTCCTCGCCGAGGTGGTGTGCGCCGACGACGACCACCTGCTGGGTCTGGTGAGCGACCGGATCCGGGTCATCCCCGGCGTCCGCGGCACCGAGACCTTCGTCTATCTGAAACTGTCCAAACAGACCTACACCTGGGGAACCCGATGAGTCCGACATCGACCGCCCGCGCCACGGATCACCTGTGGATGCACTTCACGCGGATGGCGTCCTACGACGCCGCACCGGTCCCGATCATCGAACGCGGTGAGGGCAGCTACATCTACGACAGCGCCGGGAAGCGCTACCTGGACGGATTGTCGGGTCTGTTCACCGTGCAGGTCGGGCACGGCCGACGGGAGCTCGCCGCAGCGGCGGCGCGGCAGGCCGAGACGCTCGCGTTCTTCCCGATCTGGTCCTACGCCCACCCCACGGCCATCGAGCTGGCCGACCGGCTGGCCGTGCTGGCGCCGGGCGACCTGAACAAGGTGTTCTTCTCCAGCGGCGGTGGCGAGGCCGTCGAGACAGCGTGGAAGGTGGCCAAGCAGTACTTCAAGCTCACCGGCAAACCCGGGAAGTACAAGGTCATCTCGCGCGAGATCGCCTACCACGGCACGACGGCGGGCGCGCTGTCGATCACCGGGGTACCGCCGTTCAAGCAGGCCTTCGAACCGTTGGTGCCGGGCACGTTCCGGGTGCCGAACACCAACTTCTACCGTGCACCGCAGCATCTCGCCGACGACGAGAAGGCGTTCGGTCTGTACGCGGCGAACCGCATCGAGGAGGCCATCCTCGCGGAGGGTCCGGACACGGTGGCCGCGGTGTTCCTCGAGCCGGTGCAGAACGCGGGCGGCTGCTTCCCGCCGCCGCCCGGCTACTTCCAGCGGGTCCGCGAGATCTGCGACCGGTACGACGTTCTCCTCGTCTCCGACGAGGTGATCTGCGCGTACGGGCGGCTGGGCACCATGTTCGGGGCGCAGAAGTTCGACTACCAGCCCGACATCATCACCACCGCCAAGGGTCTGACGTCGGGGTACTCACCGCTCGGGGCGACGCTGATCTCCGACCGGATCTTCGCGCCGTTCGCCGAGGCCGACGTGAGCTTCGCGCACGGCTACACCTTCGGCGGGCACCCGGTGTCGTGCGCGGTGGCGCTGGCCAACCTCGACGTCATGGAGTCCGAGGACCTGCTGGGCAACGTGCTGCGGCACGAGAACGACTTCCGGCGGACGCTGGAGAAGCTCGGCGACCTGCCCATCGTGGGCAACGTGCGCGGCGACGGCTACTTCTACGGCATCGAGTTGGTCAAGGACAAGGCGACCAGGGAGACGTTCACGCCGGCCGAGAGCGAGCGGGTCCTGCGGGGCTTCCTCTCCCACGCGCTGTTCGAGGCGGGGCTGTACTGCCGCGCCGACGACCGGGGCGACCCCGTCGTGCAGCTCGCGCCGCCGCTGATCGCCGG
>JBQGEH010000066.1:0-2532 GCA_052039515.1 Nakamurella sp.
AGTACGGCGCCCCGACCACCGCCGCCGGCGACCGCCTTGACGAAGACCGGGTAGCCGATCCGATCGGCCGCGGTGATCAGATCGTCGACGTCGGCGGACGGCTCGGACGACTCGAGTACCGGGATACCGGCGGCCCGTGCCGCTTGAACCGCGGTGGCCTTGTTCCCCGCCATCTCCAGGATCTCCGCGGGCGGTCCGATGAAGGTGATCCCGGCGTCCACACAGGCCTGGGCCAGGTCCGGGTTCTCCGACAGGAAGCCGTACCCGGGGTACACCGCGTCGGCGCCGGACTCGACCGCGGCCCGGACGATCTCGTCGACGTCGAGGTACGCGCGGACCGGATGGCCCTCGGTGCCGATCTGGTAGGACTCGTCGGCCTTCTGCCGGTGCAGCGAGTTGCGGTCCTCGTAGGGGAACACCGCGACCGACGAGATGCCGAGCTCGTACAGGGCGCGGAAGGCCCGGGTGGCGATCTCGCCACGGTTGGCGACCAGCACTTTGCGGAACACGCGGGCGTGTCTCCTTCGCGTTCGGGATCAGGCTGCACAGTCCTGCCGGCTCCGGTCCGACGGCGGTTCACGGTATCGCGGCTGCTCCGCGGCACCCGCATCCGGTCACCGGGCGGGCCGGCTCCGGTGCAGCAGCCAGAAGAAGTACGGCGCCCCGACCACCGCGGTCAGCAGGCCCGCCGCGAGCTGGGCGGGGGCGATCACCGCGCGGCCGAGCAGGTCGGCGAGGACGACGAGGGTGCCGCCGAGGACCATCGCCACCGGCAGGGCGAGGGCGTGCCGGCGCCCCACCAGCGTGCGGGCGGCGTGCGGCGCGACCAGCCCGACGAACCCGACGACCCCGATCGCGGCGACCGACACGGCGGTCAGCAGCACCGCGCCGAGCAGCAGCCGCAGCCGTTCGCCGGACAGCGCCAGGCCCAGGACCCGCGGGGTGTCCTCGTCGATGGACAGCAGGTCCAGCCGCCGGGACCGGGCCAGCAGCAGCGGGACGACCACGGCCATCCCGACGGCGAGCGGCACCAGGTGGGTGAACGAGCGGCCGTAGGTGGAGCCGGACAGCCAGGTCAGCGCCTTGGCCGCGTTCCACGGGTCGGTGAGCACGATGAACAGCCGCACCAGCGCGGCGGCACCGGCGGCGACCCCGATGCCGATCAGGACGAGCCGGTCGGTGGCGAAACCGCTGCGGGCGGCCAGCCCGAACACCAATCCGGCGGCCAGCAGCGCCCCGACGCCGGCGGCGCCGGTGAGGCTCCAGAAGCCGGCCGCAGGCACCAGGGTGACGACCAGCACGGCCGCCACCGAGGCGCCGCCGGAGACCCCGATGAGCGCGGGTTCGGCGAGCGCGTTGCGGGTGACCGCCTGGATGACGCTGCCCGCGACGGCCAGCGCGACCCCGGCGAGAAACGCGGCACACACCCGCGGCAGCCGGTTGTCCAGCACGAACGACACCCGCGGCCCGGCCTGTCCGGTCAGGTAGTTGGCGACGTCACCGATCAGCAGAGCGCTGTCGCCGACGAGGACGGCGACCATCACGGCGCCGGCGCAGATCACGGTGAGCACGACCCCCAGCGTCACGAGCCGCCGCCGCCCGGGCCGGCCGGTCGCACCGGCGCTGCGCACCTCCAGCGGGGTGGCGACCCGGGACGACACGGTCGAGCGCAGCCGGTGCGCCAGGGCGACCAGGAACACCGCCCCGCACAGGGCGGTGATGACGCCGGTCGGCACCTCCACGGCCGTCTGCGCCCCGACCACCGCCCGCAGCGCCACGTCGGCTCCCAGCACGACGACCACGCCGGCCAGACCGGCGACCGGGATCAGCGCCCGGTGCCGGTGCAGGTGCGGGACGTGCGGGGCGGCCAGCCGGACCAGCGCCGGGGCGGCCAGGCCGAGGAACGCGATCGGCCCGGTGACGGTCACCGCGGCGGCGGTGAGCAGCACGGCCAGCAGCAGCGTGACCAGCCGGGTGCGACCCACCGGGACACCCAGGCTGCGGGCGTGGTCCTCGCCGACGGCGAGCAGGTCCAGCCGGCGACCGGACAGCAGCAGCACGGCCAGCGCGGCCGCGACGACCGGCACCATCGTCGTGACCCCGGTCATCCCGTTCTGGCCGAGCGAGCCGGTCGACCAGGCGAGCAACCCCCGGGTGGGCTGCGGGAACAGGATCAGCAGCGCGGTGGCCAGCGACTCAAGCAGCAACGCCACCGCGGATCCGGCCAGCACCAGCCGGACGGTCCCCCACTCGGTGCCGGTGAGCGCCAGCACCAGCAGCGCAGCGGCCAGTCCACCGGCGAAGGCGAGACCGGCCGACCCGAGCAGCGATCCGGACACCCCGAGGACGGCGCCGGCGGCGACCGCGACGGTGGCGCCCGCGCTGACCGCCAGGGTGTCCGGGGAGGCGAGCGGGTTGCCCGACAGCGACTGCAGGACCGCCCCCGCCGCGCCCAGGGCGATCCCGACGAGGACTCCGGCGGCGAGCCGCGGCAGCCGCGAGTCGACCAGCACGGCGGTGGTCCGGGCGGTC
>JBQGEH010000067.1:0-4818 GCA_052039515.1 Nakamurella sp.
CGGTCCCGCGGATCGTCCACCTGCGCAGCGCCCGGGCGGTCGAGGACTGGCTGGCCGGCTGAGCGGTCAGACGACCGGATCGACGACGTCGGCCACCGTCCGGTTGACCGGGATCTTCCCGGACGCGATGTCCTCGGCGAAGTGGCAGGCCACCCGATGCCCGCCGGCGATCTCCCGCAGCGCCGGCCGCTCGGTGTCGCACCGGGTCGGCTGCCGCCACGGGCAGCGGGTGTGGAAGCGGCAGCCGCTGGGCGGGTTCGCCGGGGACGGCAGGTCGCCGGTGAGCAGGATCCGCTCCCGGGTGTCCTCGACCACCGGGTCCGGCACCGGCACCGCCGAGAGCAGCGCGATCGTGTACGGGTGCCGCGGTGCCGCGTACAGGTCGGTGGCCGACGCCTCCTCGACGATCCCGCCCAGGTACATCACCCCGACCCGGTCCGAGATGTGCTTCACCACCGCGAGATCGTGGGCGATGACGATGTAGGTCAGCCCCAGCTCCTGCTGCAGGTCGTCCATCAGGTTGACCACCTGGGCCTGCACCGACACGTCCAGCGCGCTGACCGGTTCGTCGGCGACGATGAGGTCGGGGTTCACGGTCAGCGCCCGGGCGATGCCGATGCGCTGCCGCTGCCCGCCGGAGAACTCGTGCGGGTACTTGCGCAGCGCCGTGGTCGGCAGACCCACCGAGGCCAGCAGCTCCTTGAGCCGCCGGGTGGTGGACGCGTCGTCGGTGGCCAGGCCGTGCGCCCTCATCCCCTCGACGAGGATGGACTGGACCGACTGCCGGGGGTCCAGCGAGCCGAGCGGGTCCTGGAACACCATCTGCATCCGGCGCCGCATCCGGCGCAGCTCCTCGCCCTTGAGCGGCGCGATGGCGACGCCGTCGAAGACGACCCGACCGGCGGGCGGCTCGCTCAGCCGCAGGATGCCGCGGCCGAGGGTGCTCTTGCCGCAACCACTCTCGCCGACCAGCCCGTAGGTCTCCCCGCGGCGGACCGTCATCGAGACCCCGTCCACGGCGTAGACGTGACCCACCGTGCGGTCGAAGAACACGCCCCGCTTGATCGGGAAGTGCACCTGCAGGTCCTCGACTTCCAGCAGCGCCGGCGGCTCGGCCGTCTCCGTGCGCACCGCTGCGGGTTCCGCGCTCACACCGTCTCCCCGAAGTCGATCGCACCGGACGGCACCACGTGCGCACCGACCGGACTCACCCCCAGCTCGGGATGGAAACACCGCAGCAGATGGCCGTTCTCGGCCTCCGGCGCCTGGTCGAAACCGGGAGTCTCCTGTCGGCAGCGGGCGATCTCGTTGCCGCACCGCGGCGCGAAGGCGCAGCCACCGTCCCAGGGGATGTTGTCGGCCACCGACCCGACGATGGGCGTGAGCCGCTCCCCCGGCCGCGCGTCCACCCGCGGGATCGAGCCGAGCAGCCCGTTGGTGTACGGATGCCGGGGCCGCTCGAACAGCTCGTGCCGACCGGCGCGCTCGACGATACGGCCGCCGTAGAGCACGTTCACCTCGTCGCACATCCCGGCGACCACTCCCAGATCGTGGGTGATCATGATCAGCGCCGTGCCGGACTCGGTGACCAGCGAGCGCAGCAGCGTGAGGATCTGCGCCTGGATGGTGACGTCGAGCGCGGTGGTGGGCTCGTCGGCGATGAGCAGCCGCGGCCGGCAGGCCACCGCCATCGCGATCAGCGCGCGTTGCCGCATGCCGCCGGACAGCTGGTGCGGGTACTCCTTGAGCCGCCGCATCGGGTCCGGGATGCCGACCTGGTCGAGCAGCTCGCGGGCCTCCTTGGCTGCCGCCGTCCGTTTCATCCCGCGGTGCCGCTCCAGCACCTCGGTGACCTGCAGACCGATGGGCACCACCGGGTTCAGCGAGCTCAGCGGGTCCTGGAAGATCATCCCGAGGTCGCGGCCGCGACGGTCGCGCATCTCGCCGATCGGCAGCCGCAGCAGGTCGGTGCCCTCGAAGGCGACGGACCCGGTGACCTCGTTGCCGCGCTTGGCCAGCAGCCGCATGATCGCCAGCGACGTCACCGACTTGCCGCAGCCGGACTCGCCGACCAGGCCGACGGTGCGGCCCTCGGCCACGTCGACGCTCACGCCGTCGACGGCGGTGAACGGCGCGGCACCACGCCGCTTGAACACGACCTTCAGGTCCGACACCGAGAGCAGCGTCATCGGGTCACCTCCGGTTCTTCGGGTCGAGGGCCTCGCGCAGCGACTCGCCGACGAGGGTGAAGCCGAGCGCCACGATGATGATCGCGATGGCCGGCAGGAACGCCAGGTGCGGCTGGTAGTCGATCTTGGTCTGTGCCTCGCCGAGCATCTGGCCCCATTCGGGCGCCGACGCGTCCTGCGATCCCAGTCCCAGGAACGACAGCGCCGCGGCGTCGATGATCGAGGTCGCCACGACGATCGTCGCCTGCACGATCACCGGGCTCATCGAGTTCGGCAGCATGTGCCGGAACACGATCGGTGTCCGCTTCACCCCGAGCGCGGTGGCGGCGAGCACGTGGTCGGTGCTGCGCTGGGCGAGCAGCTGGCCGCGCAGCAGCCGGGCGAACACCGGGATCTGCACGATGGCGACGGCGATGATGACGCTGAGCTGGTTGGGCCGCTGGAACAGGATGGCGATCGAGATGGCCAGCAGCAGCGACGGGATGGACAGCAGCACGTCGACGATGCGCATCACCAGCGTGTCGACCCAGCCGCCGAACGCGCCGGCGATCAGCCCGAGCGCCATGCCGCCGGCCAGGCCGATCAGGGTGGCGGCCACGCCGACCAGCAGGGTCTGCCGGCTGCCCAGCACCATCCGCGACCACAGGTCGCGGCCGAGGAAGTCACTGCCCCACGGGAAGCCGGGCTGCGGCGGGGCGAGGGTGTTGCGGGCGACGCTGACCTGACCGCGCAGCAGCTGGGCGGCCGGGTCCTGGGTGGCGAGCACGTTGGCGAACGCGGCCAGCAGCAGGAACAGCGCGATGATGACCGCGCCGACCCAGAACACCGGCGACACCCGCAACCGCCGCCAGGCGTCCTGGATCAGCGAGACGCCGTCGCCGCCGTCGGCGCTGTCGGCCAGCGCGTCGATGCGCTTCTTGCGGGCGGTGCCCAGGGTGGCCATCAGCGGACCCCTCCGGTGGTGCGGATGCGCGGGTCGATGACCGCGTAGGACAGGTCGACGATGAGGTTGACCAGGACGTAGGTGGCCGCTGCGGCCAGGATGATCACCTGCAGCACCGGATAGTCCTTCTCCCGGAACGACTGTGCCAGCGCCGCCCCGAGACCCGGGTAGGCGAAGACGGTCTCGGTGAGGACGGCGCCGGCCAGCAGTGCGCCGATCTGGAGGCCGGTCACCGTGATCACCGGCAGCATCGCGTTGCGCAGGATGTGCCGGCGCCGGATCGTCGGCGTGGCCAGGCCTTTCGCCTCGGCGGTCCGGACGTAGTCCTCCCCCTGCACGTCCAGCACCGACGAGCGGGTGATGCGGAAGATGACCGCGAGCGGGATCGTGCCGAGCGCGATCGACGGCAGGATGAGGTGTTTCAGTGCGTCCCAGGCCGCGTCCCACTCCCGCGTCATCAGTCCGTCGAGGACGAAGAACCCGGTGATCCGGGTGGCCCGCAGCTGGGGGTCCTGGCGACCGGACGGCGGCAGCCAGCCGAGCTTGACCGCGAAGATGAACTTGAGCAGGTAGGCCAGGAAGAACACCGGCACCGCGATGCCGACCAGCGTCGCGACGATGCCGGCGTTGTCGAAGAGGCCGCCCTTGCGGCGGGCCGCGAGGTAGCCCAGCGGGATGCCGAGCGCCAGCGCGAACAGCATCGCCCCGATGGCCAGCTCGATGGTGGCCGGGAACCGCTGCAGGAAGACGTCGAGTGCGGGCGTGCCGGGGATGACTTTCGCCGAGGTGCCGAAGTTGCCCTCGAAGACCCGGCCGAGGAACTTGAAGTACTGCACGATCAGCGGGTCGTCCAGACCCAGCACGTTGCGGATCTCGGCGACCTTCTGCGGGGTGCAGCGCTCGCCGCAGATCGACGAGGCCAGACCGCCGGGGATGGACCGCAGCCAGAAGAAGAGCAGCAGCGACAGGATGAACAGCACCACGATCAGCTGGCCGATGCGGCGGACCGTGTACCTCAGCACGGGCACCGTCCGGCGACGGGCGTCCGGGTGGTCGGGGTCATGGCGGAGCTCCTGACACGGGCGGCGGGTGGACGGGCGGGGACGACGGGGCCGGGTACGGGTGCGGCCACCCCGGGATGATGCTCCCGGGGTGGCCGCGATGTCACCGGTGCAGGCGTCAGCTGGTCTTGTAGGCGCCCACGAAACGCTCGTCGGTCAACGGGCTGGGAGTGATGCCCTGCACGTTGGCCGCGACGACCAGCGCCGGCGGCGAGTGCGAGATCGGGATGGCCGGCAGGTACTCACCCATCAGCTTCTCGTTCAGCGTCACGTACAGCGCGGCCCGCTTGTCCGCGTCCGGTTCGCTGTCGGCGGTGGCCAGCTCCTGGGACAGCTGGGTGCCCCAGTCGTAGTCGGCCGTGTCGAAGCGGTTGTTCGGATCGGAGAAGAAGGTGCCGATGAAGTTGTCCGGGGAGTTGTAGTCACCGGTCCAGCCGAGCAGGAAGGCGTCCGGCTGCTGGGCCTCGACACCGTCGAGGTAGCCGCCGTTCCACGGCTTGGAGGTCTCGTTGACCGTGATGCCGACGGCCTCGAGGTCGGCCTTGAACGCCTGGAAGATGCCGCTCGGGTTGGGCATGTACGGGCGGGACACCTCGGTCGGCCACCAGAAGTTCAGCGTCAGGTC
>JBQGEH010000068.1:0-3411 GCA_052039515.1 Nakamurella sp.
GCCTCGCCGCCCGGCAGGTTGCCGTCCGGTTCGATCCACTGCGAGCCGACGACGATCCACTGCCCGGTGGCGATGGCGTCCTTGATGCCCTGCCAGACGTGCGGGTAGCGCTCCTTGACCCACGCGTACTGCTGGGCCGAGGAGCAGGCGAACCGGAAGTCCGGGTACTGCTTGAACAGCTCGAGCACGTTGGAGAAGGTGCGGCCGGTCTTGCGTTTGGTCTCCCGCAGCGGCCAGAGCCAGGCGGTGTCGATGTGCGCGTGTCCGATGGCCGAGAGCCGGTGCGCCGACGCGGATGCCGGCCGGGCCAGCACGTCCTCCAGCTCGGCGCGGGCCGCAGCGGCCGTGCCGACGATGTCGTCCAGCCGCAGCACGTTGAGTGCCCGTTCCAGCGCCCGCAGCACCTCGTGCCGACGGGGTTCGGTGTCGGGCAATTCCTTGAGCAGCTGGAAGAGCACCTCGACGTCGAACCGCAACGCCCAGACCTCCGGCTCGAAGACGGCCAGGTCGGCGGTGCGGAACGTGTAGATCGGGGTGGTCGGTGCGGTGTCCTTGGACCCGAACTTCGTCGGTACGAAGTCGTTGACCAGGATGTCCGGGTTGGCTGCGGCCTCCAGGAAGAAGTGGATCTTCTCGGTCCCGGTAGCGGCGTCGGCGATCCGCACGTACTGGTTGCGCGGGTGGATGCCCTTCACCGTGGTGCCGTCGGGGGTGAAGATCAGCCCCTCGGCCTGGTTGCCGGGCCAGTCGCCCTGGAACCCGGGGTCGACGACGAGTTCGACGGTGCGGCCGGCCCACGCGGCCGGCACCTCGCCGGTGATCTCGAACCACCAGGTCGACCACGCCCGGCCCCACTTGTCGCCCACCGCGAACGGCGTGTAGTCGGCGGCCAGCGCCTCGGCCGGCGGCACCGGCTCGTCCGGGACGGCCCAGGCCCGCAGGGTGACGGGCACGCGGTCGGAATAGACGGCGGGGACGATGCGCTCGGTCAGGACGCGGGCGATGCGCTCTTCGACCAGCGTGATGTTCTGGTGCACGGCAGGGTTTCTCCTCGGAGAGCCGGCGGGGGGATGCCGGGTCGGGGCGAGATCAGAGGGCGCTGGGTCAGCGCAGGTAGGACAGGTCGTCGGCGAAGCTGGACCGGGCGTCCTCCAGCAGCGCCCGGGCGACCCGTACGGAATCGACGAGTGGGTGGCTGGCCAGCGCACGCAGCGCGGCGGACCGGCTACCGCCGAGGGCGGCCTCCAGCGTCTGCCGTTCCACGTACTTGATGGTGGTCACCAGGCCGCGGCCGAAGTCGGGCACGGCCGCACCGACGACGGGGTGGGCGCCCTTGGCATCGACGGTGCAGGGGATCTCGACGACCGCGTCCGCGTCCACGTCGGGCAGGGTGCCGTTGTTGCGGACGTTGAGGATGAGGCGGGCCTGCTGGTCGTGGGCGATGCCGCGCATCAGGGCGATGGCGACGTTCTCGTAGCCGCCGGACACCAGGTCGGCGTCGTCGCGTTCGCCCATGCCGGCCGAGTCACGGTTGGTGGCCATGTAGGTCACCTCGCGCTCGTGACGGCACTGCTCCCAGGTCCGCAGCGGATGGGCGGCCGTCGCGGCATCGGTCCAGAACGACTGCTGCTGGTCGACCAGGTAGCGGCCCCGGGTGAGCGGCGCGTACTGGTCGGCCTGCAGGACGTCCCGGCGGAACGAGTAGTAGTGCAGGTACTCGTTCGGCAGCGCGCCCAGCGTCTGGATCCAGTCGGCGCCGAAGAGCTTGCCCTCCTCGAACGATTCGATCTTCTCCGGCTGGGACAGCAGATCGGGCAGCACATCCCGACCGTGGACACGGAGGCCGGTGAGCCAGCCGAGGTGGTTCAAGCCGGCGTACTCCAGCTCGACCGCGGAGCTGGTGACGCTCTCGGGGATGTCCAACGCGGACAGCGCCCGGCGGGCCAGACCGATGGGGGAGTCACAGATGCCGATGACGCGTTCGCCCAGCACGGTCGACATCGCCTCGGTGACCACACCGGCCGGGTTGGTGAAGTTGATGACCCAGGCCTGCGGGGCCACCCGCTTGATGGTGTGCGCGAGGTCGAGCACCACCGGCAGGGTCCGGAGCGCGTAGGAGATGCCGCCGAAACCGACGGTCTCCTGGCCGATCACGCCGTGCGACTGCCCGATCCGCTCATCGGTCGCCCGCCCGGGCAACCCGCCGACGCGGATGGCGGAGAAGACGAAGTCGGCGCCGCGCAGGGCTTCGGCCGCATCGGTGTGGGTGGTGACTGTGGGGGCGTCGGCGACTCCGGCGGCCTGATCGGCGAGGATCCGCGCCATGGTGGCGAGCCGGCCGGCGTCCGTGTCGACCAGCGCCACCGAGGTGACGCGGCCGGGTTCACGGTCGCGCAGCAGCGCCGCGTAGACGAGCGGGGTACGGAAACCGCCGCCGCCGACCATGGTGAGTTTCATACGACGAGGACCTCCACGCTACGGGCCGCAAAGGCGGCGGATGCCGTGACCGGTGGTTCGGCGTCGGTGATGACGCGGACCAGCGATGACGGAAGAGTGACCCGGGCCGTTCCGGTGCCGGGGAACTTGCTGTGATCGGCCAGGACCGTGACCGCGTCGCACGCGGTGGCCATGGCCTGCTTGATGGGCACCTGGGCGATGGTGGTGTCCCGCAGGTCACCTCCGGCCGACACCCCGCTCACCCCCAGATAGGCGTGGTCGGCGCGGATCAGCCGCAACGTCTCGGTGGTCAGGTGCCCGGACACCGACTGGTAGACCGGGTCGAAATCCCCAGGTAGCAGGACGATGTGGACGGCCGGATCGTCCCGGAGGACGTCGAAGGCCGCGATGTTGGTGGTGATGACCGTGATGTGCCGGCCGCGGAGCAGGGTGGCCAGCTGCAGGACGGTGGTGCCGATGTCCAGGATGACCGTCTGACCGTCCTGGATGCTGTCGGCCGCGGCGCGGGCGATGCGCTGCTTGGCCTCCAGATTGTGCGAGACCACCGACGGGAAGGGCGCGTCGCCGTCGACGTGCTCGTTGATCACGGCGCCGCCGTGGGTGCGGCGGACCAGCCCGGCCTCGTCCAGACGCTGCAGGTCGCGGCGGATGGTCGCGATGCTCGACCCGGTGACCTCGGCCAGTTCGGCGACGGTGGCCGCCCGGGTCTGGCGCAGCCGGTCGAGGATCGTCAGATCGCGCTGATCTTTCACGTGGCTGAGCATAACGCTCAACTTCGCTCATTTACTAGACAGTCACGCAAAACCTCTTGCGCGATTTTGAGCGGACGGTGTTATATCTGCGTCATCCAGTCCGTGACGGCCAGATGGAGCAACGATGAACGACCGGCAGCACCCTCCTGCGAACGGCTCTGCCGGTGGGTTGCTCGCGGCCGGCGGACTGTTCCTGGATGTC
>JBQGEH010000069.1:0-8895 GCA_052039515.1 Nakamurella sp.
CCCGGCCCGCGGAGTGCAGTGACGAGGCGTTCCCCGTGTGGGCGAACGCCTCCGTCATCGCCCGGACCACGGCCGGCAGGACCGGGGTGGTGGCGGCATGATCGAGATACACCATCGATCGTCCAGGGTAGCCCGCCCGGACCCCCGGCCGGACGTGGTGACGACCCGGCCACCCTGGACCGGGTCCTGTGGGCCGCGTCCCGCCGGGTCACACCAATGGCGCCCCGCGCGCAAGGACGCCGGATCCCGGCGGGGTGAACGCCAGCGGACGGGATCGGCGGGCCACGGACACCGCAGGGCCGGTCCGCCGACGGCGGACCGGCCCCGGGGGCCTGACGTCAGCTCTTGCGGGCCTTGACCGCCTCCGCGAGCTGCGGTGCGACGGTGAACAGATCGCCCACCACGCCCAGGTCGGTGATCTCGAAGATCGGCGCGTCGGCGTCCTTGTTGACGGCGATGATCGTCTTGGACGTCTGCATGCCGGCCCGGTGCTGGATCGCACCGGAGATGCCGAGCCCGATGTAGAGCTGCGGCGCCACCGAGGTGCCGGTCTGCCCGACCTGGAACTGGTGCGGATAGTAGCCGGAGTCCACCGCCGCCCGGGAGGCGCCGACCGCGCCGCCCAACGCGTCGGCGAGGTCCTCGACGACGGCGAAGTTCTCGGCCGACCCCACGCCCCGGCCACCGGACACCACGACCGCCGCGGCGGCCAGGTCCGGACGGTCACCGGCGGGCTCGGTCTCGGTCTGCAGGCTCCGCGTCGCGGTCGCGGTGTCGAAGGCGAGCGGCACCTCGGTGAGCGTCCCGGCACCCGCGGTGACCTGCGGGTCGGGCAGCGAGTTGGGGCGGATGGTGATGACCGGGACACCACGGGCGGCGCGGGCGTGCACGGTGAAGCTGCCGCCGTAGACGGAGTGGGTGACGGTGCCGTCGCCGTCGATGTCGACGACGTCGGACAGCAGGGCGCCGTCCAGCCGCACGGCGAGCCGACCGGCGATCTCGCGGCCGTCGACGGTGAGCGGCAGCAGTACGGCGGCGGGGGTGTCGCGGGCCGCGACCGCGGCCAGCGCGGCGACCTGCGGGGCGATCAGGTAGTGCGGGGCGTCGTCGGACTCGGCGGCGTACACGGTCTGCGCACCCCAGGCGGCGAGCTGATCGCGGTGCGCGGCCGCGGTGCCGGGGGCACCGACGACGACGGCGGCGGGGGTGCCCAGCCGGGCGGCGAACGCGAGCATCTCGGCGTTCACCGGGCGGAGCTGACCGTCGACGATGTCGACGAGGACGAGGGCTTCGGACATGGCAGGGCCTTTCGGGAGTCGGTGCGGCCGGTCAGACCAGGCGGGCGGAGGCGAGGAACTCGGCCACCTTGGTGCCGGCCGTGCCGTCGTCGACGATCTTCTCGCCGGCCTCCTTGGGCGGCTTCGGGGTGGCGTCGACGATGGTCGAGTGCGCGTGCGCCAGACCCGCGTCGTCCGGGGCGATGCCCAGATCGGAGAGCGTCAGGGTGGTCAGCGGCTTCTTCTTCGCGGCCATGATGCCCTTGAAGTTCGGGTACCGCGGCTCGTTGATCTTCTCGGTGACCGACACGACGGCCGGCAGCGACGCCTCCAGCGAGGAGTAGCCGCCCTCGACGACGCGCTCGGCGCGTAGCGTGCTGCCGTCGACGGTCAGGTTGCGCACGAACGTGACCTGCGGGAGCTGCAGCCGCTCGGCGAGCATGGCCGGAACCGCGGCACTGCGGCCGTCAGTGGACTCGTTGCCCGCGATGACGAGGTCGAACGGCACCGTCTTCAGCGCCGCGGCCAGCGTCGCCGAGGTCTGCACGGCGCACGATCCGGCGAGGCCCTCGTCGTTGACGTGGATGGCCTTGTCCGCACCCATGGCCAGCGCCTTGCGCAGGACCTCCGAGGCGCGGGCCGGCCCCATGGTCAGCACGGTGACCTCGCCGCCCTGCTCGGCGGTCAGCTGCAGGGCCGCCTCGACGCCGCGAGTGTCGATCTCGTCGATCACCGCATCGGCCGCGTCGCGGTCCAGCAGCCCGTCGGCGGGGCGCAGGTTGCGCTCGGAGTAGGTGTCGGGGACCTGCTTGATCAGAACGACGATGTCCACGTCGGCTGCTTCCTGTCGGAGCGGATGTCCCGCTGCTGGTCGGTACCGCGGATCTAAGCGGCCGCTTAGGTCTGCGTTCGATTCCTAAGCTAGCGCTCAGGTCCGGCTCCGTCGAGCCCGGACGCCCCCGGACGCCTGCGACAGGCGCCGGTACGGTGCACCTGTGACCGACCCCACCGCCGCCGACCCCCCCGCCGCTCCCCGGATCCCGGTGATCCTCGACGTCGACACCGGCGTGGACGACGCCTGGGCGCTGATGCTCGCGGCCCGGTCCCCGCGGCTGGAGCTGCGGGCGGTGACGTGCGTGTCCGGCAACGTGCCGGTGGATCAGGTGGTCGCCAACACCGCCTACGTCCTCGACGTGGCCGGGGCGCCCGAGGTCCCCGTCGGGCGCGGCGCCTCCCGGCCGCTGCTCGCCGCCCCCCACCACGCCACCGAGATCCACGGCGCCGACGGGCTCGGCGGCTTCTCCCGCACCTCGGACCGGCGGATCGAGAAGGTGCACGCCACCGATCTGCTACGACGGGAGCTGATGGCCGCCATCGGCAACGGCGAGACCGTCACGCTGATCCCGTTGGGTCCGCAGACCAACATCGCGTTGCTGCTGCGCTCCCACCCGGAGGTCGCCCCCGGCATCGAACGCATCGTGTTCATGGGCGGGTCGGCGTCGATCGGCAACGTCACCGCGGTCGCCGAGTTCAACGTCTACGCCGACCCCGAGGCCACCGCGGTGGTGCTCGCGGCCGCCGCGGAGCTCGACATCCCGGTGACGATGTACGGCCTGGACGTCTTCCACCAGGTGCGGGTGGACGGCGGGGACGCGGCCCGGCTCGCCGCGTCCGCCGATTCGGCCGCCCAGCTGGCGGGCCGGCTGATCCAGTTCTCGCGAGGGGTGTTCGGCGACGAGGCGTGCACCGTCGGCGACGCGGGCGCGGTGTGCGCGGTCATCGAGCCTGAGGCGATCGGCACCCGCCGGCACCCGGTCCGGGTCGAGACCGGCAGCGGCGCCACCCGCGGTCAGACCGTCGTGGACCAGCGGGCCTGGGTCGGCGACGCCCCGGTCCGTTCCTCCCGCGACGGCACCGACACCGACGTCGCGTTCACGGTCGACGCCGCCCGCTACCGGGAGCTGTGGCTGTCGGCCTTCACCGGCTGAGCAGTCGTCGGGCCGGACTGAACCGGACGGTGGCCGGTCCCGTCTTTCCGGTGTCACCAACATCCGGCCCCGCGGGGCCCGACCCGAGGAACCGCCGTGAGCGAGATCCCGCCCGATCCCGTCCTCAACACCGTCACCTGGTGGGAGATCCCGGTGACCGACCTCGACGAGGCCGCCCGCTTCTACCCCGCCGTCTTCGGCTGGACGGTGGCGCCGTTCGGTGACGGCTACCTGTCGATCACCCACGCCGGCCGGATGATCGGCGGGCTGTACCGGACGGCCCGCCCCGGCGTGGGGGACGGGGTGCGGCTGTACGTCACCGTCGCCGACCTGGAGGAGATCCTCGACGCCGCGGTCGCCGCCGGCGGCTCGGTCGTCACGCCGCGCACCGCGGTCGGCGACGAGATGGGCTGGTGGGCCGAGATCGCCGACCCGGCCGGCCGGCGGCTCGGGTTGTGGACCGAGCGGGACCGCGGCTGAGCCGGATCCGGCGGCGCCTCAGGCTGCTCGGCCTCCTCAGACGCCGATGTCCTCGTTCCACAGCGTGGGCTGGTCGCGGATGAAGTCCCGCATCATCGCCGTGCAGTCCGGGTCGTCCAGGACGACGACCTCGACCCCGCGTTGCCGCAGCAGATCCTCCCCGCCGAAGAACGTGGTGTTCTCGCCGATCACCACCCGCGGGATGCCGTACAGCAGGATCGCGCCGGTGCACATGTCGCACGGCGACAGCGTGGTGACCATGGTCGCCCGGGCGTACACCGACGCCGGGAGCCGCCCCGCGTTCTCCAGGCAGTCGGTCTCGCCGTGCCGGATCGCGCTGCCCAGCTGGACCCGCCGGTTGTGCCCGACGGCCAGGATCTCGCCGTCGACGACCAGGGCCGCCCCGATCGGGATCCCGCCCTCGGCCAGCCCCTGACGGGCCTCGGCGACCGCGGCGGCCAGCAGGGTGCGGTCGTCCACGCTCATCGCTCGGCCCCCACCGTCTCGGCACCCACCGTGTCCAGGGCCTGCGCGATGTCGGCCCAGATGTCCTCGACGTCCTCGACCCCGGTGGACAGCCGCACGGTGCCGGGACTGATCCCGGCCGCGGCGAGCTGCTCGGGGGTGTACGCCCGGTGCGACGAGGACGCCGGGTGCATCGTCAGCGTCTCGACCCCGCCGAGCGACGCCGCCAGCTGGATCAACGAGACCGCGGAGGTGAAGCGCTTGGCGGCGGCGGCCCCGCCCGCCAGATCGAACGACAGCATCGCGCCGGGCCGGTCGAGCAGCGACACGGCCAGCGCGTGCTGCGGATGCTCCGGCAACGACGGATGGTGCACCGCCTGCACGCCGGGATGGGCGGCCAGCCGCGCGGCGAGCTCGGCGGCGTTGCCGCTGGCCTCCCGGATCCGCAGCGGCAGGGTCTGCAGACCGCGCAGGGTGAGCCAGGCGGCGTGCGGATCAGGGGTCATCCCGACCCCGAGCGCATAGGCCCAGCCGCGGGTGAACAGCTCCGCGTCGGCGTAGGCGACCACCCCACCGGTCAGGTCGGAGTGCCCGCCGATGTACTTCGTCGTCGAGTGCACGACGATGTCGGCGCCGTGCTCGAGCGGCCGGCAGATCAGCGGCGACGCGAAGGTGTTGTCGACGACGGTGAGCACCCCGTGACGCCGGGCGACCGCCGCCATCGCCGGGATGTCGGCGACCGCGGTCACCGGGTTGGAGATCGTCTCCAGGTACAGCACCCGGGTGGTCGGCTCGATCGCCGCGGCCAGCGCCTCCGGGTCGTCGCCGGGCACCTCGGTCACCCGGATACCCCAGCGGCGGGTCAGGTCGGCCAGCAGTCCGGCGGTGCCGCCGTAGATCGACGCCTGCACGACCAGGTGGTCGCCGGCGGACACATTGGCGCTGATCGCGGTGGTGATGGCGGCCATCCCGGACGAGGTCGCGACCGCGGCGTGCGCGCCCTCGAGGGCGGCCAGCGCCTCTTCCAGCGCCCGTACCGTCGGGTTGCCGAACCGCGAGTAGCCGTACTGACCACGGGGGTCGTTGAGCGCGTCGGTGATCGCGTCGGCGTCGTCGAAGGCGAACACGGAGGTCTGGTAGATGGGCACCGACACCGGGCGCCCACGGACCTCCGTCGGCACCGGGAGGTGCACGGCGGTGGTCGACAGGGCGTGGGGCCGGTCGGGGGTGGCAGTCACGCCGGTCATGGTGGCACAGCGCGCCGACAGTGCCGCCGTCCGGGCTCCAGGCCGTCCCGACCTGGACCGATGCCCGTCGTCGACCGAGGTCGGGGGCACTGTCGGGGGCCGTGGCTACTGTGACGGACGTGTCGGCGGACCAGGCGGTGAGCGTGTCCGACCGGTCCGCGGCCACCGGTGACCACGGCCCGGCCGGACCGTCCGCGACCGCGCCGCGGCGCTGGGTGCGCCGGCTGTTCGCCGTCTGCTGGGGGCACCGTGGGCTGACCGTGGTGGTGACGGTCGCGTCGCTGGCGGGCCTCGGTCTCGGCGCCCTGGTCCCGCTGCTCACCGGCTGGGTGGTCGACGACGCCGTCGCCCGCGACACCGGTCGCACCGGACTGCTCGTGACCGCCCTGCTGGTCCTGGCGGTCGTGCAGTACGGCCTCGCCTTCCTGCGCCGCTACACCGGCGGAAAGCTGTCGCTGGCCGTCCAGCACGACCTGCGGCAGCGGATCTTCACCGCCATGCAGACCTTCGACGGCGCCTTGCAGGACCAGTTGCGCACCGGTCAGATCGTCTCCCGGGCCAACACCGACCTCGGGCTGGTGCAGGGGCTGCTCGCGTTCCTGCCCCTCGCCGCCGGGCAGGCGGTGCTGTTCGGGGTCTCGCTGGTGGTGATGGTCGTGCTGTCGCCGCTGCTCAGCCTGGTCGTCGTGGTGATGGTGCCGTTCGTGGTCTGGGTGGTGCGGCTGACGCGGCGCCGGTTGTTCCCGGCGGGGTGGGCGGCGCAGCAGAGCGCGGCCGACGTCACCGACATCGTCGAGGAGAACGTCACCGGTGTCCGCGTGGTCAAGGGCTTCGGCCAGGAGGACCGCGAGACCGGCCGGCTACGGGCCGGCGCGCGGGAGCTGTTCGCCCAGAAGCTGCGGGTCGCCCGCACCACCGCCGCCCTGACGCCCGCGTTCCCGCTGATCACCACCGTGGGCCAGATCGGGGTGCTGCTGTTCGGCGGGTTGCTGGCGATGAACGGCCACATCTCGCTGGGCACGTTCGTGGCGTTCAACGGCTACGTCTTCCAGATCGTCGGCCCCACCCGCACGGTGGCGATGCTGCTGACCATGGCGCAGCAGGCCCGCTCCGGCGTCGAGCGGGTCTTCGACGTCATCGACTCCAGGTCGACGGTGACCGATCCGGTCGACCCGCGGCCGCTGCCGGCCGGACCGCTGTCGGTGGATCTCACCGACGTCGGGTTCGGCTACCTCAGCGACGAGCCGGTGCTGCGGGGCTTCGACCTGCACGTGCGCGCCGGCGAGACGGTCGCCCTGGTCGGTGCGTCGGGCTCCGGCAAGTCGACCATCTCGCTGCTGCTCCCCCGGTTCTACGACCCGTCCCGGGGCCGGGTGGCGCTCGGAGGGGTCGACGTCCGCACGGTCGCGCTGGGCGAGCTGCGGGCGGCGATGGGCGTGGTCTTCGAGGAGGCGTTCCTGTTCTCCGCGTCGGTCCGGGACAACCTCGCCTACGGCCGCCCCGACGCCACCGACGCGCAGATCCGGCGCGCGGCGCACGCCGCCGAGGCCGACGAATTCATCCGACGCCTCCCGGACGGCTACGACACGGTCATCGGCGAGCGGGGCCTCACCCTGTCCGGTGGCCAGCGGCAGCGGTTGGCGCTGGCCCGGGCGCTGCTCACCGACCCCCGGCTGCTGGTGCTCGACGACGCCACCTCCGCGGTCGACCCCGCGACGGAGGCGGCCATCCACGCCACCCTGCGGTCGGTGACGGCAACCCGCACCACGCTGCTCATCGCGCACCGCCGCAGCACCCTGGACCTCGCCGACCGGATCGCCCTCGTCGACCGCGGCCGGGTGGTCGACATCGGCACCGCCGACGAGCTGCGGGCCCGGTCCCCGCGGTTCGCGAGCCTGTTGGACGGGATGGCGGACGGGTCGGCCGGCGACCCCGCCGGGGCCGCGTCCCCGGGGCCGGATCGGGCCGCCGGTTCCGACGGCACCACCCCGGCCCTGTGGCCCGCGGACAGCCCGCCGGACGGGACCGACGTCGGCGACGTGCGAGCGGCCGGGGACCGGATCGGACCACCACCCGGCGGCGGGCGCGGCGGCGGGATGATGGCCGGCGGCGGGATGTTCGCGGGGATGCCGGCCACCCCGGAGCTGCTCGAGCGCATCGCTGCGCTTCCGCCCGCGACGGACGCCCCGGCCGACGAGACCCCCGGCGGAGCGGCCGCCCCCTTCCGGTTGCGCGGCCTGCTGCGCGGCGTCCGGTGGCTGCTGCTGACCGCGCTGGTGCTGGTCGCCCTGGACGGCGTCGCCGGTCTCGTGCTGCCGGCGCTGGTGCGGCACGGGGTCGACCACGGCGTCACCGTCGACGCCCCCGGCGTCCTCGTCCTCACCGCACTGACGGCCCTGGTGGTGGCGGTGCTGACCCTGTTCGTGGAGCGGGCCCAGGGCGTCGCCTCCAGCCGGGCCGGCGAGACCGTGCTCTACCAGCTGCGGGTGCGCAGCTTCCGGCACCTGCAACGACTCGGTCTGGACTTCTACGAGCGGCAGCAGACCGGCCGCATCCTGACCCGGATGACCACCGACATCGACGCCCTGTCGACGTTCCTGCAGACCGGTCTGGTGTCGTCGGTCGTCTCGCTGGTCACCTTCGTCGGCATCATCGTCGTCCTGCTGGTGATGGACCTGCCGCTGGCGCTGCTCGCCTTCACCACGCTCCCGGTCATCGTCGTCGCGACGTTGGTCTTCCGGCGGATCTCCGCCCGCGCCTACAGCGAGGCGCGGGAGAAGGTGTCGGTGGTCAACGCCGACCTCGCCGAGAACGCCGCCGGGCTGCGGGTGGCGCAGGCGCTGGGCCGCTCGGAGCGCAACCGCACGGTGTTCGCCGAACGCAGTGCGGACTACCAGCGGTCCCGGATGCGGGCGCAGACCGCCATCTCGATCTACTTCCCGGGCGTGCTGTTCCTGTCGCAGGTCGCGGCCGCGGTGGTGCTGGGGGTCGGGGCCGGGCAGGTCGCCGGCGGCACCCTCAGCGTCGGCACGCTGCTGGCCTTCGTGCTCTACCTGGACAGCTTCTTCGCCCCGATCCAGCAGTTGTCCCAGGCCTTCGACGGCTACCAGCAGGCGGCCGTGGGCCTCACCCGTATCCGGGAGCTGCTGGCCACCCCGGTCAGCACCCCGCAGGCCGCCGACCCGCGGCCGGTCGGTGCGCTGACCGGCGAGGTGACGCTCGAGCGGGTGGACTTCCACTACGCCGGCGAACCCACCGACGCGCTCACCGGGGTGGACCTGCACATCGCGCCCGGTCACACGGTGGCCGTGGTCGGGGCCACCGGGGCCGGGAAGTCGACGCTGGTCAAACTGATCGCCCGGTTCTACGACGTGACCGGCGGTGCCGTGCGGGTCGACGGGGTGGACGTGCGGGACTACGACCTGCCCGCGTTCCGCC
>JBQGEH010000070.1:0-3435 GCA_052039515.1 Nakamurella sp.
CGACCCGGACCTCATCGACCGGACGACGGCCGCCTTCTTCGCACTGCTGGAGCAGGAGAAGGCGGCGGGCATGGTCACCGGCGACCACTTCGCCGCCCCCGGAGCCAACGACCGTGTGTGGAACGCGCTGGAGAAGCTCGCCGTCAGCGACCCGGCGTTGTTCGCCGAGTACTTCGCCAACGACTACGTCGCGCTGGCCGCCGGTGCCTGGCTCGGTGCGAACTACCAGATGAACGCGGCGCTCAACATCGTCAACCCGGGCGGTCAGGCCCAGGTGCCGCACCGCGACTACCACCTCGGGTTCATGCCGCTGGAGACCGCGGCCGCGTTCCCGGCCCACATCCACCGGTTGTCCCCGGCGCTCACCCTGCAGGGCGCGGTGGCCCACTGCGACATGCCGCTGGCGACCGGCCCCACGCTGTACCTGCCGCACTCGCACAAGTACCTGCCCGGATATCTCGCGTTCTCGCTGCCCGAGTTCCAGCGCTACTTCGCCGAGCACCACGTGCAGCAGGCCCTGGAGAAGGGCGACGCGGTGTTCTTCAACCCGGCGCTGATGCACGGGGCGGGCACCAACACCACCACCGACGTCCGCCGGATGGCGAACCTGCTGCAGATCTCGTCGGCGTTCGGACGGTGCCTGGAAGCGGTGGACACCACCCGCATGTCCACGGCGGTCTACCCGACGCTGCTGGAGATGTCCCGCTCGGGGGCGTCGGCCCGCGCGGTCGACAACGTCGTGACCGTGGTGAGCGAGGGTTACCCGTACCCGACCAACCTCGACCGTGACCAGCCGGTGGGCTCGATCAACCCGGAGAGCCAGTCCGACCTGCTGCGACGGGCGCTGCGCGAGGGCTGGGGCACCGACCGCGCGGTGACGGAACTGCAGGCGCAGGCCGTGCGGCACCTGACTCACTGAGCGACGGCGGAGCCCGGTGCGGACGGCGACGTCGGCACCGGGCTCCGCCGCGCCCCCGTTCCATCCACTCCTGATGTATCACCGCTGTTTCCCGTGCCTCTGGTGAGGACGAGGGGGCTCGCCGGAGCCCGCTCGGTCCCCGCGTCGCCCCGACGCCGGAACACCGAGAGCACCAGGAGGAACAGCGATGTCGATCGATCAGCTCACCGCTCCGCAGACCCACCGGTCGTCGCCGCGCCGGAAGCCCCGGCCGCACACCGAGCAATCCGAACGGATCCTCAACCTCGTCCCGTCCCGCGACACCGACACGGACTGGGACGCCACCGACGCGCTCGCCGCGCGGGACCTGCGGGCCGTCGAGGCGCCGCCGGAGACCGTGGACCTCCGCGAGCCGTGGTGGACCATCGGCGACCAGGAGAACACCGGGTCGTGTGTCGGCTGGGCCACCGCCGACGGCGTGCTGCGCCACACCCTGGTCAAGGCCGGCGTCATCGGGCCGGACGCCCGGCTCTCGCCCCGCTACATCTGGATGGCCTCCAAGGAGCGCGACGAGTTCGACCAGCGTCCGGAGACGTTCATCGAGGAGAGCGGCACGTCACTCAAGGCCGCCGTCGACATCGCCCGGAAGTACGGCGTCGTCGACGAGGCCGACCTGCCGTTCCACCTGACGACCAAGATGTACGTGGGCAGCGGGAACGCCTTCTTCGCCCGAGCCGCGCAGCGCCGCATCCGCTATTACAACCTGGGCCGCAACCTGGCCGTCTGGAAGCAGTGGCTGGCCGACACCGGGCCGATCCTGGCCGGTTTCGCCGTCGACGCGCACTGGATGGACGCCACCGCCCACGACGGCCGGGTCGACACCTTCGACCCGGACACCGTCCGCGGCGGCCACGCCGTGACCATCGTCGGCTACCTGCCCGACGGGCACTTCATCGTGCGCAACAGCTGGGGAACCGCCTGGGGCGACGACGGTTTCGCCTACGTCTCCCCCGACTACATCGAGCGGGCCTTCTACACCGAGTCCTACGGCGTCCGGTTCTGACCATTCACCAGCGAGAGGAACGACCATCATGACCATCACCGAGATCGCACCGACCGCGCCGCCCGAGCCGGCGCCCGACGTCGCGACCGTCGCTGACCCCAACCCCTTCGGCACCGACACCCGGGCCCTACGGGCCGGCGCCAAGCTCAGCGGCGCGTTCAGCATCGAGACCTTCTGCAGCGCAGGCGCTCTGTCAAAGACCCACGAGGACGCCGGGGGTTTCCTGGACTACCTGCGGCAGTTCAACCCGCCGAACTTCTGGTACCAGGACGGCGGGGTCAAGGTCTGGGCCTACTACGAGGATTACGACAACTGGCAGGACACCTACGGAATGGACGCCGTGCGCACCGTCTGGCACAGCGGCCACGGCGGGATGGACGCCAACGGCGTCTTCTACGTCCCGATGGGCGCGCCCTGGGCCGGCGACGACTGCACCGCCGTGTCCAGCCAGATGCGGCTGGGCAACGAGACGGCCCGGTACGTCCTGTGGTCCACCTGCGAGTCGCTGCGCGTGCACGGCGGACACTCCCCGATCCGGACGTGGAGCGCGGCCAACCAGGGGTTGCGGATGATCTTCGGCTTCGAGACGGTGAGCTGGGACGACCCGAACTACGGGCGCAACTTCTGGAACCACTGGCGCAACAACGAGTCCCTGGGCACGGCCTGGCTGAACGGCAGCTGGGACATCGCCCACGACCAGGCCCCGTCGGTGGCGGCGTGCGGCGCCTCGGCCGACGAGGCCCGCGACCGGGTCTTCAACGAGCGGTTCCTGTCCGGCGAGCGCGCCAGCACGGCCTGGTACTGGTGGCGGTGGTACGACGCCGCCCGCAGCGCCACCCGCGAGGCCAGCCGCACGGTGCCGGAGCATCCCCGGATCGCGCTGCTGGCGCCGGCGACGCGGTCGCTGCGCGACCTGGCCGACGTCTTCGACGTGCCGCTGGGTACGGCGACCCGGGACTCCCGGGTGACGTCGTTCGCCGAGGCCGGCCGCCGGGTGTCGGTCGCCGCCGACGGTCTCGTCACCGTGCACCTCGCCGAGCCCGATCGGGACGACCCGCGGGACCTGAGCCGGCGTGCCGCGGTCACCACCGCCGGGCAGGCCCTGCGCCGGTTCAACCTCGACGCCGACGCACCGCTGATCCTGGACCGGGTGGTGGCCGTGCGGGAGGCCGGCGGCCGGGCCGACGGCAGCGAGTCGGTGGCTCCCCGGACGACGCAGACGATGGTGCAGTACCGGCAGGTCATCGACGGGGTCCCGGTCATCACGCCCGGCGCCGGCGCGGTCCGGGTCTTCGTCGACAACGCCGGGACGGTCACCTCGGTGCAGTCGACCACCCGTGCGGTGGACGAGCTGACCGACCGGGCGCAGTCCACCACCGGCGAGCCGCCCGCACCGGCGGGGTCGGGCACCCGCGGACCGGTGGAGCCGGTCGGCTACGACTTCCGTCGACCGATCCAGCTCTCGCGCGAGCAC
>JBQGEH010000071.1:0-3665 GCA_052039515.1 Nakamurella sp.
AGCGTGCGCTTGATCACCTTCAGCGGACGGTGCCGCGTGTCCGGCGGGATGACCACCGGCGCGGTCCCGGGCCGGTGCCAGGGAGTGGTCTCGGTGTGCGCGGGAGACCAGCCGACCGGCTCCGGCGGCACCGCCGGCGCCGGGACCGCGGTCGCCGCGGGCCGCCGGATGACGGTGGTCGGGTGCTCGTCGAACGGGGATCGCTGCTTGTCGCGGGGCTCCGGCGGGGTGATCTCGACGGACGGTCGGCGCAGGCCGAGTCGTCGGGTCACGGTGTCGCTCGACCGGGCGGGCCGGGGCGCGGAGGTGGCGGGCATCGCCCTACAGAATGCCTGCCGCCCGGCCGTGACGGGTCCCGACACCGGCGGGAGTACGCCGATTCGTGACCTTCCGCGGTCCGCCACGGGGCCCGCGGTGGCGCGTCGGCGGACCGGGGGGTGGGTGCCCGGCCGGTACCATCGGACCCGGCGTCGAGGCCCCGGGAGCACCCGGGGGCGGCGCCGGTGACAGGACACCGCAGGCTCCGGCCGGCGGGCACGACAGGCGTGGCAGGGCGGGGGCAGCAGGGTGTCGGTGGCTTCCGCGGCACCTGCCGGACCGCGCCTGCGGGCCTGGCAACGCGAGGCCCTCGCCGCCTACGAGGCGGCCGACCGCTCGGACTTCCTGGTCACCGCGACCCCCGGTGCGGGCAAGACCACCTTCGCCCTGACGCTGGCCACCCGGTTGCTGGCCCGGCGGGTGGTCGACCGGGTCATCGTGGTCGCCCCCACCGACCACCTGCGCACCCAGTGGGCCGACGCCGCCGCCGGCGCGGGGCTGAGCCTCGACCCGACGATGACCAACGCGCAGGGACCCGTCCGCGACGGGGCCCACGGCTACGTCACCACCTACGCCCAGGTCGCCGGCCGACCGGCCATTCACGCCGCCCGGGCCACCCGGAAGCGTTCGCTGGTCATCCTCGACGAGGTGCACCACGCCGGCGACGGGTTGAGCTGGGGCGAGGCCGTCGCCGAGGCCTTTGACGGCGTCCAGCGGCGGCTCAGCCTGACCGGGACGCCGTTCCGGACGCGGGCCGACGAACGCATCCCGTTCGTGCGCTACGAGACCGACGGTGACCTGCTGCGGTCGATGGCCGACTACGGCTACGGGTACAAGGACGCGCTCACCGACCGGGTGGTGCGGCCGGTGGTGTTCGCCGCCTACACCGGGGTGTCCCGCTGGCGGAACTCGGCCGGCGAGGTGATGGCGGTGTCGCTCACCGAGAACAGCACGAAGTCGGTGGAGGCGGCCGCCTGGAAGACCGCGCTGGACCCGTCCGGCGGCTGGGTGCCGCACGTGATCGCGGCGATGGACGAGCGGCTCACCCACCTGCGGGCGACGACCATGCCCGACGCCGCCGGTCTGGTGCTGGCGTCCGACCAGGACGACGCGCGCGCCTACGCCAAGGTCGTCCAGCGCATCACCGGCGAGAAGCCGGTGCTGATCCTGTCCGACGACCCGAAGGCGTCGAAGAAGATCGAGGCGTTCCGGGTCTCGAAGGAGCGGATCGCGGTCTGCGTCCGGATGATCTCCGAGGGCGTCGACGTCCCGCGGGCCGCGTGTCTGGCCTGGATGACGTCCTACCGGACGCCGCTGGTCTTCGCCCCAGCGGTGGGCCGTGTGGTGCGCGCCCGCAACCCCGCGGAGTCGGCGACGGTGTTCCTGCCCGCGGTGCGGCCGCTGCTGGCGCTGGCCGCGGAGATGGAGCTCGACCGCAACTTCGTGATGATGCCGCCGAAGAAGGACACGGAGCTCACCGACGACCTCGCCGACCCGCTGGACATGCCGGTGGTGGAGAGCGAACCGGACGGGATCAAGCGCAACGAGCACCTGGAGTCCGAGGCCGAGTTCGCGCACCTGCTCAGTTCCGGGCGGGCGGTTGTCGCCCAGCCGGCCGGCCCGGTCACCGACGAGGAGGAGGACTTCCTCGGGCTGCCGGGGCTGCTCACCCCCGAGCAGACGGCGGCGCTGCTGACCCGGCGCGACGTCGAGCTGCGGCGCCGGGTCCGGGCCGTGCAGTCCGAGGCGCTGCCGGTGGAGACGCCGGTGGAGATCAGCGCGGGCCAGGAGGGCTGGCGGGCCGCGGCGGCGCTGCGCCGCGAGGTCAACCAGCTGGTGTCCCAGGTCGCGGCGCGGACCGGGGCGCCGCACGCCAAGGTGCACGTCCAGCTGCGCACGGCCGTCCCCGGGCCGGTGTCCTCGGCCGCGTCGGTCGACGTGCTGGAGCGGCGGCGGGACCACCTGCTCGGCATGCTCTGACGCGCGGCGGATTCCACCCGCTCAGCGGGAGGAATGCTTCCCCATCTGGGAAGGCTTGTTCCCGCTCAACGGGGAGAACGCTCCAGGATTCAGCTGCCCAGGGCCTTGAACGCGCCGACCACGCCGAGCAGGGCGGCGGCGGCGGTCAGGTACCAGCCGATCTCCCCGCCGGTGAGCAGTGCCGACGCGGGGGAGCCGAGCCCCCGGGACGCCTGCACGACCAGCCAGACCGCGGCGCCGCCGACGGCCAGTGACACCAGCAGGGCGGCGAAGCCGATCGGCCCGTGCGTCATCGGCAGCAGTGACGCCAGCCCGCACAGGATCAGCGCGGCCCCGCCGATGACGATGACGATCAGCGCGATCCGGGTGACCGTGGCGGTGCCGTTACCGTGCGGGGCCAGCTCGCTGAGCAGTTGCCGGCCGCTCACCACCGCGCCGCCCAACGGGTCGGAGCGGCCGACCGGCCAGCCCGCCAGCAGGTACTGCACGACCCCGCAGGCGCCGGCCAACAGCAGCAGCAGGAACGCAGTCGGATCGGCCCGCGGTCCCGCCGGCCGCCGGGGCTGCTGGTCGGACGCCACCGGCCAGGGGTGCGCCGCACCGCCAGCGACACTCATCGATCCACCTCTCACCGCGCCGCCCCCCGGCGCCGGGGCGCCGTGGGTTCCGGCTCTCCCGACCTGACGTGTCGATCCTCGCCGATACCGGCGTCCGACAGCGGCTCATTTACCCGCGGCGTTCCGCGCCCACCCCGGAAACGCCGGACGGGGCGGGCCGCCGGAGCGACCCGCCCCGTCCGGGCGGAAGTGACGGACCTCAGACGGAGGTCGTCGTGCGCGTGTCGTGGATGACCGCGGCCAGCTGCTCGAGCCGGTCGTGGTGCTGACGTCCGTGGTGGCCGCAGAACAGCAGCTCCCCACCGGTCGGGAGCACCACGCGGATGGAGGCCTGGGCCCCACAGCGGTCGCAGCGATCGAGGGCGGTCAGGGTGGTGGCTGCAGTCGTCGTTCCGGTCATGATGTGTCCTCCCGTCGATCGAACGTCACGCTGTCGCGTTCCGCTCGTACCGTGTCTTCGATGCTCCCGTTCGTACGGATGGGTGCTGTTGAGGTACCCGTTTCGTTCCCTACGAACCGATCTACCGCCGGCCCGGTGGGGCCGGATGCAGTTCCGCAACCGATCGGTGACCAGCTCCGTAACCAGATGCTGCCACCGAAATGTTCTCTGCGTATGACAAGCGCGTGTGTCCGCGGACACGCTTGGATACCGATTGCGTTGCGGCCCGACCGTCAACGGCACCATCACCGCAGGTCACGGTGGGTGATCAGGGTTCCGGCGGCCGGACGGGGCCGGCGGTGCCGCCCCGG
>JBQGEH010000072.1:0-2023 GCA_052039515.1 Nakamurella sp.
CCCGGAGGTCGTCGATGCGGGTCTCGCCGTCGGAGCCGGGATGCTGATCCCCGGGACGGTCGTCGGAGTCGGTGGCCGGCCGGTCGCCGGGCTCGTCGCCGGGCCGGTCGTCGGGGTCGGGGGCCCGGTGGGCGCCGCCCATCAGCGCCGTCCGGACCCGGCCGCGGCCGGGCGGTGGGTGGTGGTCACGGGGTGGGTCCGGGCGGCGCCGCGGTGTCGACGCGCCGGGCGGCCACCGCGGTCCGGGCCCGGGCCTTGGCCCGCTCCGGGACGAAGCGGGCGAGCCGTCCGCGGTGGTCGGCGACCCAGCGGTAGGCCCGCTCGGTCAGGCGGGGCACCCGCGCGGACACCGCACCCGCCCAGCGCAGCGCGGGCAGCAGCCGCAGGATGGCGGTGAGCGCGGCGCCGGCACTGGTGAGGTCGCCGTCGCGGGACACGGCGTGGAAGGACGTGAGGACGCGGTCGCGCGGCACCTCGCGCAACGCGCCGTCCTCGGCGCCCTGGATCGCGGCGACCCCGAGACGGCCGGCGCGGTCGAAGCGGAGCAGTACCGCGACCGCCCAGATGCAGAAGCCGCAGTCGGCGTCGTAGTAGACGGTGGTCCGGAGGGTGGCGGGGGTGGGGGGCGCGAGGCTCATCGGTTCCGTCCTGGACGAGGCGGGTGGAGCGGCCCGGCGCGGTCGCCCGCGCCGGGCCGCGGGGGTCAGTCTGCGTTCTTCCCGATCTCGGACCCGGCCACCGCGGCGGCGGCCATGCCACCGACGACGGCCAGGCCCATCGGGGTGCCCAGGACGGGGTTGAGATCGCTGAACTTGTGGATGCGGTCGGCGTCCATCGGGACGTCGGCCATCGCCGGGTTGTCGTTGACGCGGTCCTGCAGGGTCATGGGGTCCTCCGGGTCGGTGGGGTGATGCGCGGGAACGGTGCGGGCGGTACGGCGTCGGGTCGGGCGGCGCCCGGAGTCACTTGTCGCCGGCCTCCGCGACGGCGTAGCCGGCGACGAAAGCCGCCGCGGTGGCGACACCGGCGGCGACGCCCGCCGGTGTGGCCAGGACCGGCATGGCCGATCCGAGTCGGGTCGCGGGCGTGTCGGGGGTGAGCGGGCCGAGCAGGTCGGCGCTGGCGGCGTTGATGCGGGCGGAGAGGTCGGGCATGGGTCGCCTTTCGGAGGAGGTGGGTCGAGGCGGACGGAACCGCCGCCCCGGTCGTCCCGGTCCCGGGAGCCGGGCGGGAACGGGCGTGCTCCCCGGCGGGCCGCCGGGGAGTCCGGCTCAGCTCTTCTGCCGGACCGCGTAGCGGACCATCAGGTAGCCGACCACCGCGCAGGACAGCGCGAGGATCGCCGTCGGGACCACGGTGCCGAGCAGCACGTTGTCGGAGTCGTTGAAGAAGAGGTAACCGAGGACGGCTCCGATGACGAAGCCGATGACGGCGCCGGTGCTGCTTTTCGCGATCATGGAGTTTCCTTCACGTGGGGGTCGACGGACGGGGACGGGTCGGGCGACGGGCCGCGGTGCGGCGCGGTCCGGAAGACGCTGACGTAGGACGGCCCGGCGTCGGCGGGCAGCCTGGCGTCCCAGCCGCCCAGCCGGGCCTGTGGGACGAGACCGTGGACGGCGGCGAGGGTCTCGAGCTCGTCGGGGGCGATGAGCAGGCTGCGTTCTGCTGTCTCCCGGACGGCGCCGTCGCGGGTCCAGCGGTGCCGGACCGACCAGGTCCCCCGTCCCGCGTGCAGCGTCGCGGTCATCCGCAGGCCACCGTCGAGTCCGGCGACGGGCACCTCGAAGACGGCTTCGCGCCGGCCGGCGTGCAGCCGGCGGACATGGGCCGGCAGGTGGGTCTCGACGACCAGCGCACCGCCGGGCCGCAGGGTCCGTGCGGCCGCCGCGACGGCCGCGGACTGGTCGTCCCGGGTGGGCAGCATGGACAGCGTCGCGCAGACGCAGTAGACGACGTCGGCCGTGCCGGGCTCGTTCCAGTGGCGGATGTCGGCCCGGGTCAACCGGATCCGCACGCCGGCGGC
>JBQGEH010000073.1:0-15739 GCA_052039515.1 Nakamurella sp.
GCGGGGGACCGAGTTGCCGTGCGCCAGTCCCTCGTACCCGCCGCGCTCGGCCCACTGCACGATCGGGAACAGCCCGATGCCCTGCGCGCGGATCCAGCTGCGCATCTCGCCGGCGGCGAAGTCGACGAACGCCTCGGCCCACTTCCGCGGCCAGTGGTCCTCCGGACGGTCGAAACCGGCGCTGCCCATCCAGTCGGCCAGCGCGAGATCGGCGCTGTCCCGGATGCCGAGCCGCCGCTGCTCCGGGCTGTTGACCAGGAACAGCCCGCCGAGCGACCAGTAGGCCTGGCCGCCGAGGCTGGCGGCCGGCTCCTGGTCGACCACGACGACCCGTCGACCGGCGTCGGCGGCCTCGGCGGCGGCGACGAGCCCGGCCAGGCCCGCGCCGACCACGACGATGTCGGTGGTCAGGGTGCCCTGGGCGGTGGTCGCCGGGGCGCCGCCGGCCCGCTGCTCGTCACCGACCCCGGTGGGGGTGTCCGTCACGGTCACGGCCGACTCCTTCGCGTCAGTGGCCCGGGTCACGTCCAGTCGTCCACGGGTGCCGCCGGCCGGTCATCCTTGACAGTGTCAATCAACAGCTGGATAGTAGAGCTATCGACGACTCGAGGAGCCCAGATGTATCACGCACTGGTCGAACGCATCGCCCGCCGCAACTTCGAGCGGGTCAACACCCACGACTACGACGCGCTGCTGGCCGCCTGTGCCCCGGACGTGCGGCACAGCTTCGGTGGCGATCACGCCCTCGGTGGGGTCCGCCGCGACCGGGCCGCGCTCGGCCGCTGGTTCGCACGACTGGGACGGCTGACGCCGGACATGGAGCTGATCGTGCGCGACGTCTGGGTCAAGGGTCTGCCGCACGACACCACGGTGGTGATGCGCTGGACCAACACCGCGACCCGGCCGGACGGCCGTCCCTACGTCAACCACGGCGTGCATGTCATCGCCATGCGCTGGGGGAAGGTGACCGCGATCGATGCGAACGAGGACTCGCAGGCGGTCGTCGAGCTGCTCCGGGAGCTGGCCGACCACGGGATGAGCGAGGCCGCGGCGGCGCCCATCGTCTCCTGAGCTCTCCCGGCATGAACCGGCCGCGTCCGGCGTTGCACCGGCCGTGGAACAGACGGACGTGCTGGTGATCGGTGCCGGCCAGGCCGGGCTGAGCGCGGCCTACCACCTGCGTCGCACCGGGACCCCGAACGTCGTGCTGGACGCGAACCCCGCTCCCGGCGGCGCCTGGCAGCACCGCTGGCCGACCCTGACGATGGCCACGGTGAACGGGATCCGGGAGTTGCCCGGCCTGCCGGTGCCCGCTGCGGACCCGGACGAGCGGGCCAGCGACGCGGTGCCGCGCTACTTCGCCGACTACGAGCAGGCCTTCGACCTCGACGTCCGGCGGCCGGTCGCCGTCCGGTCGGTGACGTCGGCGGGGGAGCTGCTGGTCGCGCACACCGACCGCGGCGAGATCACCGCCCGTGCGCTGATCAACGCGACCGGCACCTGGACCCGGCCGTTCCGGCCCGCCGTGCCGGGTGCGGCGGAGTTCGCCGGGTGGCAGCTGCACACCGCCGACTACCCGGGTCCGGACGCGTTCGCCGGGCGGCGGGTGCTGCTCGTCGGCGGTGGGATCACGCCGCTGCACGCCCTGCAGGAGCTCGGACCGGTCACCGCCTGGCAGCGGTGGGTCACCCGCCGGCCGCCGACGTTCTTCGAGCATCCGTTCACCGGAGAGTACGGCAGCGCGGTGGTCCGGCGGGTCGCCGAGCGGGTGGCGGCCGGGCTGCCCCCGCAGTCGGTGGTCTCGGTGACCGGGTTGCCGCTGACCGCGGCGGTCCGGGCGGCACAGGACGCCGGACACCTCGAGCGGCTGCCGATGTTCACCCGGCTGACGCCCGGCGGCGCGGTCTGGCCGGACGGCGCCGCGCGGGAGGTGGACACCGTGCTGTGGGCGACCGGGTTCAGGGCGGCGCTGGACCACCTGCGGCCGCTGCACCTGCGGGCGCCGGGCGGCGGGATCGTCATGGACGGCACCGCCGTCGCCGCCGACCCGCGGATCCACCTGGTCGGCTATGGACCGAGCGCCTCGACCGTCGGGGCCAATCGCGCCGGCCGGGCGGCGGTCACCGCGATCCGCCGGTTGCTCGCCGGGCCGGTGGGGCGGGACAGCGCGTCGCTGTCCGCGTGACGCCGCGCCCGGAGCTCCACTTTCGGCGTGATCAGCTCCGGATTCCGGCGATTCTCACGCCGAAACCGGGGGTCGGGGGTCAGGGGCCGGGCGTTCGAGGACCCGGAGACGACACCAGGGGCGGCCCCGTCGGCGACGGGACCACCCCTGGTGGGTGTGGAACGAGGTCAGATCGCGGAGACCGCGGTGGCCTGCGGGCCCTTGTTGCCCTGGGTCACCGAGTAGGTCACGCGCTGGTTCTCCTCCAGCGTGCGGTAGCCGGTGGTCTGGATCTCGGAGTAGTGGACGAAGACGTCAGCGCCCGAGTCGTCGGGCGTGATGAAGCCGTAGCCCTTCTCGGCGTTGAACCACTTGACGGTTCCGTTGGCCATGCGTTCTCCCTGAGGTGAGGTATCCATCGGGGACCGCTGGTGCGACCCCCGGGTCTGTCCACGAATCCGACATCTCTGGATACTTCGATCGAGAGAAAAGCCTCGGGAGACGACCCCGGAGTGGACTCCGGGAACGAACCCGGAAGAGCAGATCCGGGCCCCGAGGAGGAACCATGTTGCACGTGACGAGCTGAGACCGACGACAGTGAAGCACGACCCGTCGGGCTGGGTCAAACATTCCGTGACCAGCACTGATAGGCGTCGCGACGCATCCTCCGTCCGGCTCTCGGACGGTTACCGGGCTCGGGTCGAGAACCGGCCTTACCCGTTCGTAGCGAAGCGCTCAGCGCGGCAGAACGGTGACGAGAACAGGCCCGGAAGGGGGACGTCGTCCGGGCCGGGCGGCGTCGACGAACACCCGGACCCGGCGACCCTGGGCCGCGGCGTACGTCTCCCGGTGGTGCGCCCGGTCCCAGTCGGGATCGGCGGGCGCCCGGCCGGTCGTCAGGTCGACCGGATCGACGCCGGTGCGGCCCTCGGCGGTGGTCATGACGAAGCGGGTCACCGGGATCGCGGCAGCCGGACCCGGGGCGGGGCGGTGGCTGCCGAGGGCGGTCAGGCGGTCGATCAGAACGACGTCGTCGCGCCATCCGGCGGGGATGTCGGTGGGTCGGGTCGCGTCGGGCAGCCGGAGGTGGGACCACGCGGGCAGCGCGTCGGTCGGCCCGTCGATCCAGCCCGGGACGGCGGCCGCGGGCAGCGTCGCCAGTCGGACACCGCCGGCGTCGCCGTGCCAGGCGAGCAGGCCGGTCGGCCGCCACAGCACCCCGTCGCCCCAGCGGGCCCTGCCGGCGAGGGCGGTCGCGGCCCTGGCGGGGGTGGCCGGCACGGCGGCGAGCGCCGCCGCGGCCCCGGGGGACAGGGTGAGCACCGGACCGCTGAAGGCGCGGTGCAGCGCGTCGAAGTCGGTCAGTGCGCCCCACGCCAGGCGCGCCGCGGCGGAGGCGTCACCGAGCTCGCCGACCGGGCCGCCGCTCTCGGCGGCCACCCGGTGGGCGACCAGCTCGGTGCGCGCCACGGTCAAAGCGGACCGCAGCCGGGTCTCGACCGCCGCCGACCGGTCGTGCCACACCGCGGCGAGCAGACCGGCACCGGCGCCGGTGAACAGCCGGACGCTCTCCGCCGCGAGGGCCGTCGGGTCGGTGACCCGGGCCGGCGCGGTGTCCGCCACGCCGGTCATCGGGTGCGCGACCAGCCGGGCGATCAGCGCGTCCACCGAGCGGAGGTCGTCGTCCTTGCCGAGCAGGGCGCGGGCCGGCGTCGGCGCACCGGTGTCGGCGACGGTGTCGTCGTAGTACAGCGGGCGGCGCGGGTCGAGCGCGGCGCCGAGGTCGGAGAGCTTCACGGAGGGCCTGTCGGGGTGCGGGACGGCGACGCCACGCGGCACCGCGACGCCGGGCCGGTGCCGCCGTCGCGGAGGGGACGACCGGACGTGGCCCCCGTCACGCGGAAACCGGAGCGTCTACAGCCGGCCGGCCTCGATGATCCGGCGCAGGAACTGCCGGGTCCGCGGATCCTCCGGGTCACCCAGTACCTGGGCGGGCGGTCCCTGCTCGGCGATGCTGCCGCCGGCCAGGAACAGCACCCGGTCACTGAGCTGCCGGGCGAAGCCCATCTCGTGGGTCGCGACCAGCATCGTCATGCCCTCGGTCTTGAGATCGGCGAGCATCGCCAGCACCTCGCCGACCAGTTCCGGGTCCAGCGCCGAGGTGACCTCGTCGAACAGCATCAGCTTCGGTTGGTTGACCAGGGCGCGGGCGATCGCCACCCGTTGCTGCTGGCCGCCGGAGAGCGCATCGGGTCGGGCGCCGGCCTTGTCGCGCAGCCCGACCCGGTCGAGCAGCGCGAGTGCTGCCTCCTCGGCGCGGTCGCGGGGGACGCCGTGCACCCGCCGCGGCGCCAGCGTGATGTTGTCCAGCACGGTCATGTGCGGGAAGAGGTTGAACGACTGGAAGACGATGCCGATCCCGGCCCGGGTGCGGTCGGCGTCCACCCGAGGGTCTGTGATGTCCACCCCGTCCAGGAACACCTGGCCGTCGTCGACCGGCTCCAGCAGGTTGATGCAGCGCAGCAGGGTCGACTTGCCGGACCCGGACGCGCCGATCACCGTCACGCACTCGTGGGCGGTGACGTCGACGGAGAAGTCGTCCAGGATGACGTGCTCGCCGTAGGACTTGCGCAGCCCACGGACGCTCAGCAGCGGTCCGTCCGGCCTAGACAACGGGACCTCCGGCGCCTCCGACGGCGAGCCGGCGGCGCAGCGGACCCCGCCGGGACGTCCGGGCGCCGCCGCCTTCCGACCAGCCCTGCCGGCGGGCGACCCAGTCGGTGAGCCGGGTCATCGGGATCGTGAGCAGGATGAAGAGCAGGCCGGCGACCACGTACGGCGTGTAGTTGAACGTCTTCGCCGTCTCGATCTTGGCGTTGAGGATGGCGTCGTAGGCGACCGCGCCGAGCACGTACAGCAGGCCGGTGTCCTTCTGCAGCGCGACCATGTCGTTCAGCAGCGGCGGCAGCACCCGCCGCACCGCCTGCGGCACGACCACGAACCGCATGGTCTGGGCGTGCGAGAGACCGAGCGACCGGGACGCCGCCCGCTGCGACGGGTGGATGGACTCGATGCCGGCCCGGAACACCTCGGACACGTACGCGCCGTAGACCAGGATCAGCGACACGCACCCCCAGAACAGCGGATCCCGCGGCAGGAACGTCAGCCGCAGGCTGGGCACGCCGAACCCGAGCAGCAGCAGCACCAGGATCAGCGGCAGTCCCCGGAACACGTCGGCGTAGGCGGTCGCCAGTACCCGGAGCGGGAAGAACACCGGACCGCGCAGCGTTCGGGCCAGCGCGACCAGCATGGCGAGCACCAGGATGCAGGCGCCGCAGACCAGCATCAGCCGGATGTTCAGCCACAGCCCGCCGAGCACGTCCGGCAGTACCTGCCACCCGTAGCCGAGGTCGAAGAACGTCGAACGCACCCGCGGCCAGCCGGAGGACGTCACCACCACCGCGACCAGCGCCCCCACCACCACGACGGTGGACACCAGCGCGATGAGCACGCTGCGGCGGCTACGGGAGCGGCGGTAGGCGCGACGCTCGAGTTCGACGGCGGACGGGGTCCACCCGTCCGGTCCGGTCACCGGCGTCAGGTCAGCTCGGGAGCGCCGGTGTCGGCGATCCACTGCTGGGCCAGCGCGTCCAGGGTGCCGTTGTCGCGCAGCGCGTCCACCGCCTGGGTGACGCAGGGGGTCAGCTCCGAGCCCTTGTCCAGGACCAGCCCGAACTGCTCGGTGTCGGAGCTGGTGGCGGGCAGCTGGCCGACCAGCGAGCCGTCCGGCAGCTGGGCGTTGGCCACGTACAGCGCGCTGGGCAGGTCGAGCACCAGGCCGTCGATCGACCCGGCCTGCAGCGCCTGCACACCGGCGTCGTTGGAGTCGAACACCGCGGGCTCGGTGGTCGGCGCGATCGCCGAGGTCACGGCGTCGAGGCTGGTGGTGCCGATCATCGCGCCGAGCTTGGCGTCCTTGAGGCCGGCCAGCGTGGTGACGCCGTCGATGGGGCTGCCCTTGACGGTGACCACGGCCTGCACGACGTCGTAGTAGCCGGACGAGAAGTCCACGGCCTGCCGCCGCTCGTCGCTGATCGAGACCTGGTTGAGGTCGAAGTCGAAGTCCTTGGGGGTCGGCGCGATGACCGCCTCGAACGGCACCCGGGTCCAGGTGACCTGCTCCTTGCCGTAGCCGAGCTGCTCGGCGACGGCGTAGGCGACGGCGGACTCGTAGCCCTGCCCGTTGGTCGGGTCGTCGTCGACGATCCACGGCTCGTAGGCGGGCTCGCTGGTCGCGATGGTCAAGGTGCCCGCGGTGCGCGTCGGCAGCTCGCCGGGGGTGCAACCGGAGGCGGTGCCGGATGCGGCGGACGACTCCGAGGTCCCCGACGACCCGGACGAGGCCGTCGACGATGCCGAGGAGGCCGTCGACGACACCGACGAGCCGGCGGAGCTCGAGCTCGCCGAGGTGGCGCTGCTGGAGGAGGCCGCTCCGTCCGACCCGCCGCACGCGGTGAGGACGAGCAGGCCGGTGGCGCCGAGGGCGAGGACCGCCGAGCGGACGGGGTTCATCGGGAGAGCTCCTGGGTCGAAGAGGGCAGATGGCGGGGGCCGGCGAGACGGGCGGACCCGTCGGATGGCACGACTGTATCCGCCGGCACCGACAGCGCCGCCGTCGCGCACGGTCGGTGCGGACGTGCGGTGTTGTCCGAGGTCGGGCTCTGGGTACGGTCCACCGGACGGGGAAAGCCGGGTGTCGGGTCCGACACCGCGCACTCCGCGCACGAACGGGGACCGCACATGAGCGACGACCACGACACGGGGGGCGGGGTCACCCACCGTCCGGCCGAGCGGCGGTTCGTGCTGACCGAGGACGGCAGTGACCTCGCGCACCTGGAGTACGTCGTCCGCGACGGCGTCTGGTTCATCACCCACACCTTCACCGAGCCGGCCGCCCGCGGTCGTGGGCTCGCCGCGCAGGTGACGCGGGCGGCCCTGGACACCGCCCGCGCCGACGGGGTGGCGGTCCGTCCGGTGTGCCCGTTCGTCGTCGACTACGTCGCCGCCCACCCGGAGTACGCCGACGTCCTCGCGCCGGCCCGCGACCGATGACCACCTCGCGCGGGGCGGGCAAGAACTGGCTGACCAGCGGACCGATGCGCGGCTTCGGCAGCGGCCGCTCGGGCAAGCCGGTCCCCGGCACCCTGCCCGCGGTGTCCCCGGCGACCGCCGGCGCGGTCCGGGCCGCTGCCGACGACACCGCGGTCGAGCCCGCGCCGGTGGACCAGGTCAAGGTGGCCAATTCCCAGTCCCACAACGCCGCGCCCGCGGCCGTGCTGGCCAGCGGCCCACGGCACTACTCGCCGTTCCGGTGGGGGTTCTTCGGCGGGCTCGGGGTGCTGCTGGCCTGGATCGCCTACCAGTCACTCGACTCGCTGCGCGGCACGCTCATCACGATCGCCGTGGCCGCTCTGCTCGCCATCGGGCTCGACCCGGCCGTCGGCTTCCTCATCAAACGGGGTCTGCGGCGCGGTCTGTCGGTGCTGGTGGTCATGCTGGGGCTGCTGCTGGTCATCGCCGCCGCGGCCTACGCGGTGCTGCCGCCGATCGTGAACGAGGTCGCCTCGTTCGCGGTGCGGCTGCCCACCCTCCTCGAGGGGCTGCAGAACAACCAGCTGATCACGAGCCTCAACCGGCGCTTCGACATCGACATCGTCCAGCAGGTGCAGAACTCCGACGCGTTCCGGTCGCTGATCGCGACCGCCAGCGAGACCCTGCTGACCGTCGGCATCACCGTCGCCGGTCTGGTCGTCGACACGCTGATCGTGCTGATCCTGACGCTGTACTTCCTGGCCGGCTTCCCCCGGATCAAGCGGACGGCGTTCAAGCTGGCGCCGGCGTCGCGCCGGGAACGGGTGACCGAACTCGGCGAGGTCATCCTCCGTCAGATGGGCGGCTACCTGGGCGGGGCGACGGTGATCGCCATCCAGGCGGGCATCTTCGCCGGGATCTTCGCCTCGATCGTCGGCCTGCCCTACCCGTGGGCGATCGCCCTGGGTGCGGCGTTGTTGGACTTCATCCCGGTGATCGGTCCCATCCTCATCGGCCTGTCGATGATGCTGCTGGGCTTCACCGTGTCGGTGACGGTCGGCATCGTGGCGGCCGGCGTCTACCTGGTGCAGCACCTCTTCGAGGCGTACTGGCTGTACCCGCGGGTGATGAACCGGGCGATGAGCATCAGCACCGGATCGGTCGTCGTGGCGATCATCATCGGCGGTGCGCTGCTGGGGGTGACCGGGGCGTTGATGGCGGTGCCGGTGGCGGCCGCCATCCAGCTGATCATCCGTGAGGTCGTCTTCCCGATGCAGGACCGGGCCTGACCCGCGGCCCGACCGGGGCGTTGCGCCGGTCGGGTCGGTCACGCACGGTCATGCGGCCATTCGAGCGAGCGACGGATGGGCCGGACGGGTTTGGGCCGGTGATGACGCTGCGGTGATGTGAGCCAACCCACGTATCTGACGGACAGTCATGTGTGTCTTACTTTCTGTAGCCGCCCTCGTGGCACAGAGTAACGACCACTCACGTCCGGAAGGTCCGTCATGCCCCTCGCCCACCGCCGCGCGCGGTCCCGGACGCAGCCCCGTGCCGCGTCCCGTGCCGCCGCCGGTCTCGCCACCGCCGCCGTTCTCGGCGGCCTCCTCGTCCCGGTCCTCACCGGCCCCGCCGCCGTGGCCGCGCCCGGGCCGGCCGCCGTCACCGTAGCCGGCCTGCCCGCCGTGACCCAGGACGTGTCCCCGCTCAGCCCGTTCGACGCCGACCTGATCCGCCTGATCAACCAGGCCCGCGCGGGCGCCGGTGTGGCCCCGGTGCAGGAGGCGCGTGGCCTCGACCGGCTGTCGGCCTGGTGGTCCGGCCAGCTGGCCGCCGGCAGCGGCACTCTCGCGCACAACCCCACGGGACTCGCGATGGTCACCGAGTACGGGGCCACCCAGCGCACCCGGTGGGCGGAGAACGTGGCCAAGCTGTCACCGGCGTCGGCCGTCACCGCCCAGAGCCTGTTCGACACCTACCTCGCCTCACCCAGCCACCGGGCCAACATCCTGAACCCGAAGTTCGCCTTCGTCGGGGTCGGCTCCGTCGCCACCGCCGCCGGGATCAGCTTCAACACCGTCAACTTCACCGACGCCGTCGACGCCGGCCAGACCTTCGACCCGAAGGTCGCGGCCACGCCGGTCGGGCAGTTCCAGGGGCTGTCGTTCGCCGGGGCCACCGTCACGGTCACCGGTTGGGGCCTCGACCCCGATCTCGGCACCGCCGCGGCGACCGTCCGGCTCACCGACACCGCCGCCGACGGCACCGTCACCACCACCACGACCAGCGCCGCGGCTCCCCGGGACGGGCTGACCGGCTACCCGGCCGCCGGCACCGCGCACGGCTTCGACCGGTCCTGGGTCACCGCCGGCCGCGGTGACCACACCGTCTGCGCCACCGTCGTCGACAACGGCACCGGGGTCGGCGACACCACCCTGGGCTGCCTGAAGTACACCGTGGGCGACCCGGTCGGGACGCTGGAGAGCGCCACCGTGACCGGACGCACGCTGACCGTCGCCGGCTGGGCCGTCGACCCCGATCAGCCCACCGCAGGCGCCACCGTCACCGTCACCGACCGCATCGCCGGTGCGTCCGCGAGCGCGACCGTCGTGGCCACCGCCGGCCACCCGACCAGCGGCACCGCCGTCCCCGGGGCCGGGGACGCCCACGGATTCACGCTGAGCACCCCGATCTCCGGCGTCGGTGAGCACACCGTCTGCGCCACCGCCGCCGGGGTGCGGGCGACCACCGTGGTCGCCGACCTGGGCTGCCGCACCGTCACCGTCGCGCCCGCCGCCCCGCTCGGGTCGTTGGACGCGGTGACCACGCCGGACCGCCGGACCGTCTCGATCGCCGGGTGGGCCGCCGACCCCGACGTCCCCACCACCCCGTCCACCGTGCGGGTCACCGTCACCAACAGCGCCGGAACCACCACCACGACGCTGGACGCCGCCGGTCAGCTCGCCGCCGAGCCCGCTCCGGGCGTCGGCCGTGCGCACGGCTTCACCGCCGCCCTGCCGCTGACCGCCGAGGGGCCGAGCACCGTCTGCGTCCGCTCCGTCAGCCGCAGCAGCGACACCGTCGGCACCGATCTCGGCTGCCGGACGGTCACCGTCACCTGGCTGCACGGTTGGCTGGACAAGGCGACCCCGAGCACGGTCGCCGGGGTCCGGACCGTCGCCGTGGCCGGGTGGGCCATCGACCAGGGCGTCCCGACCACCCCGGTGTCGGTGGCGCTGAAGGTCACCGCGCCCAACGGTGCCGTCACGACCACCACCGTCAAGGCCGATGCTCTGCGGGCCGACGTCGGACGGGCCTTCCCCGGCACCGGCGACCGGCACGGCTACCAGGCGACCCTCAAGGTCGCAACGGCCGGCACCTACCAGGTCTGCGCGACCGAGATCAGCCCGCGCGACCCCGCCCTGACCAAGCAGTTGCGCTGCCTGCCGGTGACGGTCGGCTGACCGCACGACGACGACGGGCCCGGGCGCACGCGGCGCACCGGCCCCGCGGGGGGGGCGGGGATCAGTCGGACTGGTCGGCCGCCCGCCGGCGGGTGGTGACCACCCCGACGACGACGACCAGCACCACGACCAGCGCGGCGCCGAGGATCCACACCCAGGCGGGGATGGCGTCCGATGCGGCCGGTCCCTGTTCGGCCGGGTTGGGGGTGCCCCCGGCCGCCGCGGTGAGGGTGAAGCGGGTGGTGCCCTCGACCGCGTGCCCGTCGGCGGACACCACGCGGTAGGCGATGGTGTAGTCGCCGGCCGGCCCCAGAGTGTTGACCGGGACGCTGACCGTGTTGTTCAGCACCGTCACCGGGGCGCCCTGCCAGCGGTCACCGGCGGGGCCGACGACCGTGACGACCGGCTCCAGGTTCTGCACGACGTCGTTGAACGTCAGCGTGACCGTGGCCGGCGAGGACCCGAGCGACGCGCCGTCCGCCGGGTCGCTGCCGATGAGGGTGTTGTGCGCCCACGCCGGGCCGGCGCCGAGCAGGACGAGCCCCCCGGCCAGCAGCGCGACGAGCGCGGCGCGGACGGTCCGGCGTGGGCCCGTCATGCCGCGTTCCCCGTGCCCGGGCCGGACACCCGGCGGCGGCCTCGGGCCAGGAACAGCCCCGTCCCGACGCCGGCCAGGCCGACCACGATGCCGGCGATGCCGAGGACCCGCGCCGTCGTGTCAGCGGTGTCGGGTGCGGCCATCGAGCTGCTGGGCGTCTGCTCGGTGGCGGTGTTCGTCGCCGCGATCTCGAGCACCGGTGCCGGGTGTTCCGGTTCCTCGCCGCTCGCCGGCGTCGGCTCGGTCCAGTTGACCACCTCGCCGTCGTCGTAGGTCTGGACGGCGCCGAACGACAGCTGGCTGACGTTCGGGATCGGCCCGAGCAGCAGGTCGAACACGACGAACTGGCCCGGCGGCAGGCCGGTGCCGTCGGCGGTGAACGTGACGGCGGTGATCGCCTCGTCGACGGTGATGGTGCCGACCGTGACGGGGGCGTCGAACTTCGTGGTCGTGGTGGTGACGGTCCAGCCGGGTGCCTGGCCGGCGCTGACGAAGCCGAACGGGGTGTCGGCCGGCAGCTGGATCTCGACCTTGGTGGTGGTGGCGGTGTCGCTCTCGTTGGGGACACGGAAGTTCACCGTGCTGTACCCGCCGGGGGCGACCGGTTCGTTGGTGATGGACACGTGGGCGGACGCGGTGCCGGCGCCGAACAGCAGGGCGGCGGCACCGGCGGCCAGGACGATGCCGAGACGCTTCAGGCGTCGCGGGGTGGAGCGGGCGTGCTGGGTCATGGATCCCCTTCCGGGGCGTGGTCGCAGGGCACCCGGGTGCCGGGCGCGTGCGGAGGTCAACAGGACGGAGCGCACTCCGTCGGCGGACCCCGCCGCCAGACCGTCGACCCGCTGAGTCGTGACCGCAGCACCCGTCCGGCGCGGTCGACGACCGCGGTCCATCGCACCGCCACCGCGGGCAGCGGCGCGGTCAGCAGCCGGGGCCGGCGGCGGGTCAGCCACCCGTGCAGCGCGAAGAGCAGCCGGTCACCGTGCGCCAGCAGCACTGCCGACAGCACGGCGGCGGCGGCGTGGAACGCGAGCATCCGGCCCTGGTCGTGACCGCCGGCCGGGTGGTGGTCGGCGAGGGTGAGCACCAGGTGGAAGGCGAGCTGGGTGCCGGCCATCGCGGCCAGCAGGACGGGGAACGAGTGCCGCCGGGTGGCCAGCGACCGCAGCCCGGTCAGCAGCAGTCCGCTCATCACCGCGAGCAGCGGCAGGTCCGGGGGAGTGCCGCCCGCGGCGATGTGTCCGAGCACGGCGATCTGGGCCGCGATCAGGACGAAGAGGCCGGCACGGACGGACCGCCAGCGGCCGTCGGTGGGGGCGAGCACGCGGTCCAGCCTATCGGCCGGCTCCGGACCGGTCCCTCCCCAGCTGTGGGGGTGCGGTCAGTCGCGGCTGTGCAGCAGGTGCGTGATCAGCTCGGACTCGACCTTGTCCAGCTCCCGCTCGACCGCGGCGACGGTGGGCTTGCGGCGGGCGGCCGGCATCGGGGCGGCCGCGTTGACCGCGATCCCCAGGTCGGTGAGCGTGGTCGCGGTGCGGTCGGCGAAGGCGGTGACGTCGGCGTCCCCGCCGCGGCGTTCCTTCAACTCCCGGACGGCCGCGGCGACGGCGTCCAATCGCGCCCGGACCGGGCCGGTGGGCCCGCGGTACAGGGCGACGTCGTCGACCGGGACCCCCAGCTTCTTGGCCCGCTGCTGGTCGGCGAGCAGCCGCACGCTGTCCACCGCCTTGAGCGCGACCGGGGCGAGGATGGGCGCCACCACCTGGCCGACGGTGAGCAGCCGCTTGGTCTTCTTCGGGTCGCCCAGGGTCTTGGCCACGTTGGACGCGAGCCGTGAGCTGCGGGACGTCTTCTTCCCGGCCACCTTGCTGATGGCGGCCGCGCCCAGGGTGCGTGCCGTGCTCCTACCCACCATGTCTGCCGACCGCCTCGCGTCGCCGGCCGCCCCGGGACGCCGGGGCCGTGCCGTTGTTGCTCTCCGTACCCACGCCGTCGGGTAGGCCTGCCGAGCCTATCCGGACGCCCGGCAGCGTGCGGGAGCCCGTCGGTCCGGCTCGTCCACGGGGCTCTGTCGGTGCCGCGGCCTAGCCTGATCGGTGTCAACGGTCCGGTTCGTCGATCGAGGTGTGTGCGGTGCAGACAGGTCAGCCCGGCGGCGTCCGCCTCGGTACGGGCTCGGCGTCGTCCTGTCGCCGTCGGGTGCACCTCGATCACGACCCGACCGCCGACCCGGCCGCCCGCGCCGAGGCCGATCCGGCATCGGCGCTGATCCGTACCGAGATCGCCCAGCACCGCACGGCGATGGCGGCGACGGTCGCCGTACCCGGCGCCCGGCTCGCCCAGGAGCTGCGATCGGGCCCGCGGCAGGCCGTCGTCGACGTGCTGCTCCCGGGCCCGGACGGCGGGTTCGTCCCGGTGCTGATCAAGGGGCACCGGACGTTGGACGCCGGGAGCGGCGCCGTGGTGTCCACGCTCGCCGAGCCGTGGCGCTGGGAGAAGTCGGCCGACCTGCGGGTGCGGCCGCACCACGAGGACGCGCTGGCGCTGGCGCACTGCCACCGGCTGCTGGCCGAGCTGGGCCTGGCCGGCCCGCGGGCGGTGGGCGGGATCATCGGCCGCGGCAATCCCGACGACGCCACCATCACCTGGTACGACCTCGCCGCCCCCGGCGGGGTGGCGGCGGTGTCGTTCGGCGCGGTGTCGTTCGGCGCCGCCGGTACCGAGCCGGCGCCGGCGGACGACGCGGGGGTGGCGCTGCCGCCGAGCATCCTGGACGACTACGACGCGCGCTTCGCCGACCGGCTGGCGGTGGCCGAGGCCGCAGTCCGGCGGGACCGGCCGCTGGCGCTGCCGAGCCGGGTGTCGGAGTGCCGCCGCTGCCCGTGGAACCCGGTGTGCACGGCCGAACTGACCCGGGCCCGGGACGTCTCGCTGATCGCGCCGGGGTCCGATGCGGCCGGGCTGCGGGCGGCGGGCGTGGTCACCGTCGACGACCTCGCCGCGGCCGGCGACGAGCAGCTGGCGGCGGTGGCGCCGTCGCGGAGCGGGGCGGTGCGGGGACCGGAGCTGCGATTACGGGCGCGGGCGTGGCTGGCCGACGCGGTGCTGATCCGGCGGCGGGACGCGGTGCAGGTGCCGCGGGCCGACCTCGAGCTCGACGTCGACATGGAGTGCTTCATCGACGATGGCGCCTACCTGTGGGGGACCTATCTCAGCGGCTCGCCCGACGGGATGCGCGCGGCCGCGGAGGCCGGGTTCGAGGCCGGCTACCAGCCGTTCGTGACGTGGGAGCCGCTGCCCGACCGGGCCGAGGGCGTCATGTTCGCCGAGTTCTGGGCGTACCTGCGGGAGCTGCAGCTGGTGGCGACCGAGGCCGGCCTGACGTTCGCGGCGTACTGCTACTCGCGGCAGGCCGAGGAGCGGTGGCTGTTCTCCACGCCGGCCCGCTACCCCGATGTGCCTGGGATGCCGACCGCGGCGGAGGTGAAGGCGTTCACCACCAGCGCGTCGTGGGTCGACATGTACGAAATGCTCGGCCGCGAGTTCCTCGCGGCCGGGTCCAAGCGGCTGAAGACGGTGGCGCCGCTCGCCGGATTCCGCTGGCGGGATGCGGAGCCCGACGGCGCGAACTCGATGGTCTGGTACCGCGCCGCGGTCGGCGCCGACGGGGTGCCGCCCTCGGCCGACCAGAAACAACGGCTGCTGGAGTACAACGAGGACGACGTGCTCGCCACCCTGGCCCTGCGCCGCTGGATGAGCGACGGTGCCGTCGGAATGCCGACGATGGCGGAGCTCTCGGCGTCGTAGCGGGACTGTTGGTCCGGCGTCGGGGTGGGTGGACCCCCTCCTCGGCGACACGGTGGAGCAGCACCTCGTCGCGGGGTCCACCCCCCCTCCTCCGGCCCCGACGGTCACGCTCACGAGGCGGTGGGGGACAGCCGGCTCCGCCGTGGCGGAGCGTCATGCCTTGGGATGCTCTTCGATCGGACGAGACAGGTGCGCGACGGTGTTGCCTTCTAGGCTGACGGCATGCCTCGGCGGTTGATGTTCGTGCAGCTCAAGACGGGTTTCTACACCGACCGGGGGCCGTCGTGGGTCGCTTGGGTGGACTTCAACCGCACCTGGCGGACGGCCCGGGTGCACGGTCGGGAACTCGCCCGATGGAGTCGCGGCGGTGATGCCAACTTCGTCGACGTCCAGACCGGGGAAACCTTCTGGCTGTCGGGGCCGAAACGCGACCGTACGGATCTGCGGTACGGGCCGGGCCGACCGACGGTCGACCCGGACGCAGCGGACGCCTATGCGGCGTTTCTGGCCGGCGGCCGCCTGCCCGGTCGCGAGCAGGCGTGAGCGGGGTCAGGGCTTGATCGTCCCGGTGCTGAGCTTGCGGGCGAGCAGCGACGCCCCGGCGACGGTGGCGGC
>JBQGEH010000074.1:0-7691 GCA_052039515.1 Nakamurella sp.
CGTCCCCGATCTTGGCCGCCCGCAGGACGAGCGTGACGACCACGGCGACGACGAGGTTGGCGATCAACGCCACCATGCCGACGTAGATCTGGATGGTCGACCCACCGAAGGGGTGCCACCCGAACAGCGACAGCTTGTCCAGCGTCAGCGCCGATCCACCGAAGTGCGCCTTGCCGGTCGCCGGGTTGGGGATCGTGTACAGCAGATACAGACCCCAGCCCATGCCGACCACCCAACCGGCGATGACCGCCTTGGAGTGCAGCCAGCGGGTGTACAGCGCGATGGCGACCGCGGGCAGGGTCTGCAGGATCATCACGCCACCGATGAGCTGCAGGTCGATGGAGAATTGCGGGTCGATGAACAGGATGAACGCCACCGCCCCGAACTTGACCACCAGCGAGGCCCACTTCGCCTGCGTCGCCTCCTGTTTCGGGGTCGCGTTCTTGGCCAGGTACTCCTTGTAGATGTTGCGGGTCCACAGGTTCGCCGCGGCGATACTCATGATCGCGGCCGGCACGAGCGCCCCGATACCGATGGCGGCGTAGGCGACACCGGCGAACCACCCGGAGAACTGCTGGTCGAACAGCAGCGGGATCAGGGTGTTGCTGTCGGCCCGCCCGGTGGCGTTGTTGGTCAGCGGGGTGATGCCGGCCGCGATCGCGGCGAAGCCGAGCAGCGCCAGCAGACCCAGCAGGAACGAGTACGCCGGCAGCGCGATCATGTTCTTCTTGATCACGTCCCGGCCGCGCGAGGCGAGGATTCCGGTCGCGGAATGCGGATACAGGAACAGCGCCAGCGCCGACCCCAGCGCCAGCGTGGCGTACTGCAGCTGGTTGTTGCCGTTGAGCAGCACCCCGTCGCCGGCCGCCGGCGTGGCGTCGAACTTCGCCTCCGCCGCGTCGAAGATGACACCCCAGCCGCCGAGCTTCGCCGGCAGGTAGATGACCGCGACGATGATGACGATGTAGATCAGCGAGTCCTTGACGAAGGCGATCAGCGCGGGCGCCCGCAGGCCCGACTTGTAGGTGTAGAGCGCGAGCACCAGGAAGGCCAGGAACAGCGGCAGGTGGCCGACGAACCCCGAGCCGTTGATGCCCATCGTCCGCAGCACCGCCTCGAGACCGACCAGCTGCAGCGCGATGTAGGGCATCGTCGCCACGATGCCGGTGAGCGCGATGAGCAGCGCCCGCGTCGGCGAGCCGGACCGACCGCGGACGAAGTCGGCCGGGGTGACGTAGCCGTGGGTGCGCGACACCGACCACAGCCGCAGCACCGGCAGGAAGACCAGCGGATACAGCACCACGGTGTACGGCAGCGCGAAGAAGCCGATCGCGCCGGCGCCGAACACCAGGGCCGGCACGGCGACGAAGGTGTAGGCGGTGTAGATGTCGCCGCCGACGAGGAACCAGGTGATCCAGCCGCCGAACTTGCGGCCGCCGAGGCCCCATTCATCCAGGTGGTCCATGGTGTCGCCGGACTTCCAGCGGGCGGCCATGAAGCCCATGACGGCCACCCCGAGGAACAGGATGAGGAAGACGATCAGCTCGGTGGTCTTGATGCCGCTCATGCGTCGTCACCGTCGCGTCCGGGGCGGGTACCGCGGCGGTGCTTCGTGGCCGCGTACACGATGGCGACGGTCCCGACGCCGACGAAGACGAAGGCGAACTGGAACCAGTAGAACAGCGGCAGACCGAGCAGCCGCGGCTCGGTCTTGTTGTAGACGGGCGTGATCAGCATCAGCAGCGGCAGCGCCAGCAGCAGGTTCCACCAGCTCCACTGCAGGGCGTTGCCCTCGGTACGTCCGGTGCCCTCCTCCCGGTCGACGGGGGATCTGCTCTCCCAGTCGGTCGGGTCCCGACCCGCGTCCGCACCGGTGCCGGTGGTGCCGTCAGTCGCCATGATGACCGCCTCTCTGAGCACGCGTCGCCCTGTCGCACCCGCCGTGCAGGCACACAGTAGGACCGGGCACCGACATTGGCGCGGTGCCGGCGGCCGACACGCCACCGGAGGTCCGACCGGCACCATCCCCTCGAACGGAGCAGACCGCTCGCGTGTCGTATTCTTCCGAGCGCGGTCGCGCTGCCGGTGCCCACCGCCCGGACTCCGTCGCCCCGTTCCCGAGGTAGGTCATGACCCGCTCACGCCCGTCTCCGTGGGGACGGCTGGTCCGGGTGGCCGGCGGGCGGTCGGAGCTGCGGGTCGTCGGCCTGCTGGCGGGGGCCCTGGCGCTCGCGGCCGGGGACCAGACCATCGTCGGAGCCGTCGCGCCGGACATGAAGCTGGCGCTGGACATCGACAACACGGCGGTGGGGCTGCTCATCACCGCGGCGAGCCTGGTCGGCGCGGCCACCACCCTGCCGTTCGGCATCCTGGCCGACCGGGTGAACCGGGTCCGGCTGCTGGCCTGGTGCGTGCTGAGCTGGTCGGTGTCGGTGACGGTGGCCGGGATGTCGCCGAACTACGTGACGATGCTGCTCGCCCAGATCGCCCTCGGAGCCGGCATCGGCGCGGCGACGCCGATCGTCGCGTCGTTGACCGGGGACCTGTTCCCGTCGGCCAACCGCGGGCGGGTGTACGCGCTGATCCTGGCGGGCGAGTTCGCCGGGGCGGCCGCGGCGCTGCTGCTGGCGGGCGAGATGGCGGCGTGGTGGTCGTGGCGCGGCGCGTTCTGGGTGCTGGCCATCCCGGGGCCGCTGCTGGCCTTCGCGCTGGTCCGGACGTTGCCGGAGCCCGCCCGGGGCGGGCAGCAGGAGCTCGCGACGCAGGAGATCACCGAGGAGCGGTCGGGCAGCCTCACCACCCTGGTGCGGGCTCGTGGGGTGAAACCGGACGCGCGGACGGTGCTCACCACCGACCCGACGCACCACTCGATGTGGTGGGCGGTGAAGTACGTGCTGAGCATCCGGTCGAACGTCTTCATCATCCTGGCGTCGGCGCTGGTGTACTTCTACGTCGCCGGGCTGCAGGCGTTCATCGTGGTGTATCTGCGCGGCCGCTACGACTTCGATCAGAACGTGGCGACCCTGCTGCTGTTGACGGTCGGGGTGGCGACGGTGACCGGGACGCTGGTCGCGGGACCACTGTCGGACCGCTGGATCGGCGCGGGACGGATCGCCGCCCGACCGCTGCTCGCCGGGATCGCGTGCCTGGTGGCGTTCGCGGTGGCGGTGCCCGGGATCCTCATCCCCACCTTCCTGATCGGCTGGCCGTTGCTGCTCATCGGGTCGGCGATGATCGGCGCCGCCAATCCCCCGCTGGACGCAGCCCGCCTCGACGTCGTGCACTCCCGGCTGTGGGGGCGCGCGGAGAGCGTGCGGACGTTCGTGCAGACGCTGTTGAAGTCGGCGGCGCCGCTGCTGTTCGGCTGGCTGTCGACCGTGCTGAGCCCGGCCGGGGCGGACCCGAACGAGGTCCAGGGCGACGGCGCGGTCGGACTGACCCGGGCGCTGCTGCTGATGCTGTTCGTGCTGGTGGTGGCGGGCGGACTGCTGCTGGTCGCGTCGCTGCGCAGCTACCCGCGGGACGTGGCGACCGCGATCGCATCGGAGGACGCCACGGCGTTGCGGTGAGCTCGGTGTTCGACGAGCCGGAGCTGATCGCCGCCGGTCCGGCGGTCATCGCCGGCGTCATGTGCGCATTGGTTCTCGGGCGGTCGTGACCCTTCTGTCCACATTCCGCCGGGCCGTTGCTCCCCGCACCGTTGGGGCGGTAGAATAGAACACATGTTCGACCGAGTGGCTCAGGACGACGGCGGTGGCGCTGTGGCGCTCGCCGACCTTCGCCGAGCCTTGACCGCGGTGTCGGGCGAGGGCCTCGACGACCGGGCGGTGCTCGACCACATCCGGGCCCTGGAAGAGCTCAAGGCGGTCGCGGCGGCAGCGCAGGCCCGGCTGACGGCGGCGTTCGCGACGTCCCGCCGTGCGCAGCTGGCCCGGACGGCGCCCCGGATGGCCGCCGAGCGGGTGAGCCGCGACATCGGCGCGCAGATCGGGCTGGCCCGCCGGGTCAGCCCCCGCGTCGGCGCCCGCCTGGTCGGGTTGGCCGCCGTCCTGGGTACCGAGATGCCGCAGACGAGGGCCGCTCTCGAAGCCGGACGGATCGACGAGTACCAGGCGCTGCTCCTGGTGGCCGAGACCGCGACGCTGACCCGGGAGCACCGAGGTGCCGTCGACGCCGAGCTCGCCGGTCGACTCGGCACGATGACCGCCCGTGAGGCCCGCGGTGCCGCCGCCCGGATGGGCTACCGCCTCGACCCCGCGCAGGCCGTGGCGCGCGTCCGGAAGGCGGAGTCCGATCGAAGGGTGACGCTGCGACCGGCGCCCGACACGATGACCTACCTGACCGCCCTGCTCCCGGCGGCGCAGGGCGTCGCCGTGCACGCCGCTCTGACCCGGCACGCCGACGTCACCCGGGCCGCCGGTGACCTGCGCGGCACGGGGGCTCTGGTGGCCGACGAGTTCGTGGCCAGAGCACTGAGACCGGCCGCACTGCACACCTCGGCCGCCGACGACGCCACCGCGGACCGCATCGGTGTTCCGCCCGCCGTCGGCGTCGAGATTCAGCTCGTGATGACCGACCGCACCCTGCTGGACGGCGACGCCGAGCCTGCGCTGCTCACCGGCTACGGCCCCATCCCGGCTCCGCTCGCGCGGCGGCTCGTCACCGGTGCCGCACGCACCACGACGATGTGGGTCCGACGGTTGTACGCCGAGCCGGAGTCCGGCGAGCTGATCGGCGGTGACGTGCGACGACGCCTGTTCGGTCACGCGGAGCGGCAGTTTCTCGTCGCCCGTGACCAGACGTGTCGGACGCCGTGGTGCGACGCCCCGATCCGGCACGCCGACCACGTCCAGCCGCACGCCCGCGGTGGTCCGACCGTCGTCGACAACGGCGCCGGACTGTGCGCGGACTGCAACCAGGTCAAGGAGAGTCCGGGGTGGGTGGCCTCCGCCGATCTCGACGGCAGCATCACCCTCACGACACCGACCGGCCACCGCTACCGCAGCACGTCGCCACCCGCGCCGTGGTCCCCGCCGTGGTGGGACGAACCGGACCCGCGACCGCTCCGGTCGGATCGGCGCGCCGTCGCTCTACGCCGGCTGGCGAATCTCCGACCACGGGCGGCCTGACGTGCGGCGGTGCGGGTTTGCACCGCCGCGAACTGAGGGCACTCTGGGCAGTGGACAGAAACGGGGTCACGGCATGGTGCTCGACAACAGCGGTCACGACGGCGACTACAGCGAGGCCGACCTGAAGGTCGAGCATCCGAAAGACCATGCGGCCGGCCCTACCGCGGTGGCCGTGTCGATGAAACGGGCCATCGGTCACATGGGCGTCAAGCGCACCGCGCAGACCCTCCTCAAGCTCAACCAGCTCGAGGGTTTCGACTGCATGAGCTGAGCGTGGCCCGACCCCGACCCCGGTCACCGGCACACCGCCGAGTTCTGCGAGAACGGCGCGAAGGCCGTCGCCGAGGAAGCGACCACCACCCGCGCCACCCCGGAGTTCTTCGCCGCCCACAGCATCGCCGAGCTGGACAGCCACACCGAGCACTGGCTCGGGCAGCAGGGGCGCATCACCCATCCCATGGTCAAACGACCCGGCGCCACCCACTACACCGAGATCGCCTGGGACGAGGCCTTCCGGCTCATCGGCGACCACCTGAAGTCGCTGGATCCCGACGAGGCGATCTTCTACACCTCCGGCCGTGCCTCGAACGAGGCCGCCTTCGCCTACCAGCTGTTCGTCCGCGCCTACGGCACCAACAACCTGCCCGACTGCTCCAACATGTGTCACGAGTCGACGAGCATCGCCCTGCAGGAGTCGATCGGCATCGGCAAGGCGAGCGTCTCCATCGACGACGTGCACCAGGCGAAGCTGCTCATCCTGGCCGGCCAGAACCCCGGAACCAACCACCCGCGCATGCTCTCGGCGCTGGAGATCGCCAAGGCCAACGGCGCCAGGATCATCTCGATCAACCCGCTGCGGGAGGCCGGTCTCGTCCGGTTCAAGAACCCGCAGACCCCGAAGGGCGTGATCGGTCGCGGCACCGAACTGTCCGACCTCCACCTGCCGATCAAGATCAACGGCGACCTCGCCCTGCTGCAGGCCGTCGGCTCACTGCTGGTCGGCTGGGGAGCGGTCGATCACGACTTCGTCGAGCGCTACACCGTCGGCTTCGACGCGTGGAAGGCGCACGTCGCCGCCGTCGACTGGGACTTCGTCACCAGCACCACCGGACTGTCCCGAGCGCAGATCACCGAGATGGCGGAGATGATCCGCGACTCCGACGGCACCGTCTGGTGCTGGGCGATGGGCATCACCCAGCACCACAACGCGGTCGCCACCATCAAGGAGATCGTCAACCTCGCGCTCGTCCGCGGTGACATCGGCAAGCCCGGCGCCGGCGTGCTCCCCGTCCGCGGGCACTCGAACGTCCAGGGCGACCGGACGATGGGCATCTGGGAACGACCGCCGGCCTCGTTCCTGGACTCCCTGCAGAAGGAGTTCGGCTTCGACCCGCCGCGCGAGCACGGCCACGACACGGTCGACAGCATCCGCGCGCTGCGCGACGGCACGGCGCACTTCTTCCTCGGGCTGGGTGGCAACTTCGTCCAGGCCGTCCCGGACACCGACGTCATCGTCGAGGCCATGCGGCACACCGCGATGACCGTGCACATCTCGACCAAGCTCAACCGCTCGCACGTCACCCCGGGCGAGACGGCGCTGATCCTGCCGACCAAGGGCCGCACCGAGAAGGACATCCAGGCGTCGGGCCCGCAGTGGATCTCGGTCGAGGACTCGACCTGCGTGGTGCACGCCTCCCGCGGACCGCTCAAGCCCGCCAGCGAGCACCTCAAGTCCGAGGTCGAGATCATCACCCGGATCGCCGAGGCCACCATCGGTGACCGCTACGGCCTGGACTGGAAGGGCATGCGGGACAACTACTCCGTGATCCGGCGGCACATCTCGCGGGTGGTGCCGGGGTGCGAGAGCTACGAGGTCAACGTCCACACCCCCGGTGGGTACGTGATGCCGCATCCGCCGCGGGACTCGCGGACCTTCCCGACGCAGTCCGGCAAGGGCGAGATCGTCGTGTCCCCGGTCGATGTGCTGCAGGTGCCGCCGAAACACCTGGTGCTGCAGACGTTGCGGAGCCACGACCAGTTCAACACCACGATCTACGGCCTGTCCGACCGGTACCGGGGCATCGAGGGCGGACGGCGCGTGGTGTTCCTGCACCGCGACGACATCAACGACCTCGGGCTGCGCGACGGCGACTACGTCGACCTGCACACCCACTGGGACGGCGACGACAGGGAACGGGTGGCCGAGCGGTTCCGGGTGGTCGAGTACGACACCCCGCGCGGCAGCGCGGCGGCCTACTACCCCGAGACCAACCCGCTGGTCCCGCTCGACTCGACCGCGGTGGCCAGCAACTGCCCCACCTCCAAGTCGATCGTCATCCGGCTGGAACGCTCCGGGGTGCAGCGCCCGCACGACACGCACGCCGACGGGCAGGACGCCGTCGGCTCCGACTGGACCCACAAGTCGGAGCCGCAGCCGCTGCACCTGTCCTGAGAACCGTTGCTATAAGGGAGCTTTCTGCGCTCACCCGGCGTCCTCGCGGTTGATGCAGCGCCTCTGTGCGGGGCTGCGTCTTCCGCCGACCCCCCGCACGCGCTAATGTA
>JBQGEH010000075.1:0-4396 GCA_052039515.1 Nakamurella sp.
CTGGGCGACGGCGGCGAACACACCGCGCACCTTGTTGGCGATCATCGCGCTGCCGTAGCCGACGCCGTCGACGAAGATGCCGCGGTCGCACTCGCCGCGACCCACGGCCAGCGCCGCAGGCAGCACGAAATCGGGCAGGTCGACGGCGGACTCGTCGGGCGGGCCGAAGTCGACGGTCTCGTGACCGAAGGCGTGCAGCACGCCCTCGATCTCCCGCTTCAGCGGAAAGCCGGCGTGATCACCGGCCAGTGCGATGCGCATGCCGACCATTCTGGACCGCCCCCGGTGACCCGGCACGTCGCGACGTACGGTGGGGGCGGACCGGCTGCACCGCCGCACGCCGCCTCCTCCGCCGCCGAAAGCGAGGCCGCCCGTGACCGTCCTGAGCCCGGTGTCCGACCCGGACGCCGCCGCCGGTGCCCCGCCGACCGAGAGCGAGGTGCGGCTGCGGGTCAACGGCACCGAGCACGTGCTCACGCTCGACCACCGCACCTCGCTGCTGGACGCACTGCGCGAGCGGATCGGCGCGACCGGCACCAAGAAGGGCTGCGACCACGGCCAGTGCGGCGCGTGCACGGTGCTGCTGGACGGGGACCGGATCAACGCCTGCCTGCAGCTGGCGGTGGCCGTCGGCGACCGCGAGGTCACCACCGTCGAGGGCCTGGCCGGTGACGGTGCGCTGCACCCGGTGCAGCAGGCGTTCCTGGACCACGACGGCTACCAGTGCGGCTACTGCACCCCGGGCCAGATCTGTTCCGCCGTCGGCGCACTCGCCGAGGCCGACCGCGGCTGGCCCAGTCACGTCACTCCGCGCCTCGAACCGGGACCGGCGTCGGCGGCGGCGTTGTCGGACGACGAGATCCGGGAACGCATGTCCGGCAACCTGTGTCGGTGCGGCGCGTACGTGAACATCCTGGCCGCGGTCCGGCAGGCCGCCGGGGCGTCCGACGGGGCCGCGTCGTGAGGGCCTTCGCCTACGACCGAGCCGGGTCGGCCGCCGAGGCGGTCGCCACCGTCACCGCCGCCGACGGCGACACCGTCTACCTCGGCGGCGGCACCAACCTGGTCGACCTGATGCGGCTGGGCGTGGCCCGGCCGGCCCGGGTGGTCGACGTGAGCGGGCTGCCGCTGGACGCGGTCGACGAGCTGTCCGGCGGCGGCACGCTGGTCGGCGCGGCCGTCCGCAACAGCACGCTGGCCGCCGACCCCCGGCTGCGACGGGACTACCCGGCGCTGTCGCAGGCGCTGCTGGCCGGGGCGTCCGGGCAGATCCGGACGATGGCCACGGTCGCCGGGAACCTGCTGCAGCGCACCCGCTGCGGCTACTTCACCGATGTCACCAAGCCGTGCAACAAACGGGAGCCGGGCTCCGGCTGCCCGGCCCGGACGGGGGTGCACCGGGACCTCGCGATCCTGGGACACAGCCCGGCGTGCATCGCCACCCACCCGTCGGACATGGCGGTGGCGTTGAGCGCGCTGGACGCGACGGTGCACGTGCTCGGCGCCGACGGCGGGCGGGTGCTCGCGCTGGACGACCTGCTCCGGCTGCCCGGCGACGCCCCGGACCGGGACACCACCCTGCGGCACGGCGAGCTCATCACGGGGATCGAGCTGCCGGCGCCGTCGGCGCTGACCCGGCGTTCGGCGTACCGCAAGGCCCGCGACCGGGCGTCCTACGCCTTCGCCGCGGGCTCGGTGGCCGCGGCGGTGACCGTGACCGACGGTCGCATCGACGACGTCCGGCTGTCGTTCGGGGCGGTCGCCCACAGGCCGTGGCGGGCCCGCCTCGCCGAGGACGCGCTGCGCGGCGGACCGGCCGACGCCGCCGCCCTCGGCGCCGCCGTCGACCGTGAGCTGGCGGCGGCGGCGCCCTTCCCGGACAACGCGTTCAAGGTGCCCCTCGTCCGGCGGCTCGCGGTCGCCACCCTGCTCGAGCTGATCGGCGGCGCCCGGTGACCGCCACCGCGGACCGCACCGCCACCACGGTGCGGGTCGAGGGACCGGACAAGGTCACCGGCGCGGCCCGCTACGCCGCCGAGCACGGGGCCGAGGGGCTCGCCCACGGGTGGATCCACGGGGCCACCGTCGCCCACGGGCGGGTGCTCTCGGTGGACGTGGACGCCGCCCGTGCCGTCCCCGGGGTGCTGGCGGTGTTCTGGCACGGCAACGCCCCCAAGCTGTCGAAGTCGCCCGACCCGTTCTCCGACGTCCTGCAGTCCGACGAGGTGGCGTTCCGGGGCCAGGTCGTCGCGCTGGTCGTCGCCGAGACGCCGGAGATCGCGCGGGAGGTCGCCGCCACCCTGCGGGTGGAGTACGCCGTCGAGCCGCACGAGGTGGTGCTGACCGACGAACATCCGCGTCGCTACACGCCGAAGCGGGTCAACGGCTTCGAGGACGGCGACAGCGTGGTCGGGGACCCGGACGCCGCCCTGGCCGCGAGCCCGATCCTGATCGACGCCCGGTACTCGACGCCGGCCGAGCACAACAACCCGATGGAACCGCACGCCACCGTCGCGGAATGGTCCGACGGTCACCTCACCGTGGAAGACTCCAACCAGGGCGGGGTGGCCGTCCAGGCGCTGCTGGCCAAGATCTTCCTGATGCTGCCCGGCCACATCCGGGTGCTCAACCACCACGTCGGCGGCGGGTTCGGGTCCAAGGGCACCCCGCGGCCCGCCACCGTGCTGGCCGCGATGGCGTCCCGGGAGCTGGGCCGTCCGGTCAAGGTGGTGCTGACCCGGCAGCAGCTGTTCGACCTGGTCGGCTACCGCACCCCGACCCGGCAGCGGGTGCGGCTGGGAGCGGGCCCCGACGGGCGGCTCCGGGCGATCAGCCACGAAGCGCTGTCGCAGACCAGCACCCGCACCGAGTTCGTCGAGCAGTCCGCGTCCGGCACCCGCGTCATGTACGCCGCGCCGCACCGGCGGACCACCCACCAGGTGGTCGAGCTGGACGTGCCGATGCCGTCGTGGCTGCGCGCCCCCGGGCACGCCCCCGGCATGTTCGCCCTCGAGTCGGCGATGGACGAGCTGGCCGTCGAGCTGGGGATGGACCCGGTCGAGATCCGGCGGATCAACGAGCCGGACCGCGACCCGGAGAAGGACATCCCGTTCTCGTCGCGCAACCTGCTGGCCTGCCTGGACGCCGGGGCGGAGCGGTTCGGTTGGGACCGGCGGGTGCCGGCCGTGGGCGCCCGGCGCGAGGGGGAGTGGCTGGTCGGGCTGGGGGTCGCCGCGTCGACGTACCCGGTGCTCGCGGTGCCGTCGGTGGCCAAGGCGATGGTGGACGTGCAGGGCCGCTACCTGGTGGCGATCAACGCGACCGACATCGGCACCGGTGCGCGGACCGCGCTGCGGACGCTGGCCGCGGACGAACTCGGGGTGCCCGCCGAGCGGGTCACCGTCCTCATCGGCGACACCCGGCTGCCGATGGCGACCATCGCCGGTGGCTCGATGGGGACCGCCTCCTGGGGCTGGGCGGTGACCAAGGCGTGCCGCAAGCTGCGTCGCCGCATCGACCGGCACGGCGTCGGCCCGGACGGACTCTCGGCGAAGGGCAACACCACCGCGGACGTGCTGCGGCTGGCCAAGCGGTCGCGGCACGCGTTCGGGGCGCAGTTCGCCGAGGTCCGGGTGAACACGGTGACCGGGGAGGTCCGGGTGCCGCGGATGGTCGGGGTGTTCGCGGCCGGCCGCATCGTCAACCCGGTGACCGCCCGCTCCCAGCTGCTCGGCGGCATGACCATGGGCATCTCGATGGCGCTGCACGAGCACGGGGTGATGGACCCGCGGTTCGGCGACCACGCCAACCACGACCTGGCCACCTACCACGTGGCCGCGCACGCCGACATCGGCGAGATCGACGTCTCCTGGATCGACGAGCACGACCCGGACGTCAACGGCCCCGGGATCAAGGGCATCGGCGAGATCGGCATCGTCGGTACCGCCGCGGCGGTGGCCAACGCGGTCTACAACGCCACCGGGGTCCGGGTGCGGGATCTGCCCATCACCCTGGAGAAACTGTTGACCTGAGCGGTCAGGCGCGGGACAAGGGCCGGTAGGTCAGCGCCAGCGAGCGGCCGTCGAGGGTGCGGCCGTCCAACAGCTCCAGCGCGTGGTCGCCGATGCCGGCCCAGATCGGGCTGGTGCCGCTGCGCCCGCGGAGCACCGGGAACACGGTCACTTCGATGCGGTCCACGAGGCCGGCGGCGAGCAGGGCGTGGTTGAGCGACAGGCTGGCCTGGGAGCGCAGCGGCACGTCCGAGGTCTCTTTCAGGCGGCCGACGATGTCGACCGCGTCACCGCGTTCGATCGTCGCGTCCGGCCAGCCCAGGGTGTCGGTGAGCGTGGACGACACCACCGTGGCCGGCATCCGGAGCAGCGCGACGTTCCAGTCG
>JBQGEH010000076.1:0-3342 GCA_052039515.1 Nakamurella sp.
GGTACCGGCCGGGTTCGGCGACCTTGACCGGCACGCTGATCTCGGTCGCGCGGGGGATGCCGATGAACGAGCCGCGCAACGTGCCGAACACGCCTGGGGTGATCATGTCCATGCGGTTCCACTTGGTGATGGAGAACAGCAGGAACGCGCGGAACATCGGGGACAGGTAGTAGTTCGACGCCACCACGTCCGGGTTGAAGGCGAACATCCGGGAATCCGGCCCGGAGAACGCCTTCGGGTGCTGCATCAGATAGAGGTTCAACGCCGAGGTGTGGGTGTCGTCGGTCAGCAGCATGGTCTGCCGGTCGCCGATCACCCGGTCGACGGTCGCGTACGGCGTGTATTCGAAGGAGTAGCAGCGGGACAGGTTGCGACGGTTGAAGACCAGGTCCAGGTACGTCTGCCAGCTGGAGTCGACCAGGAGCACCGGGCGGTCCGGTGGTGGCTGGTCGACGAGCTCGTAGAGGGCGTAGCTGTCGTTGCTCATCCGCAGCTGCACGTCGGGGGTGAGCCGGGCCAGTGCCGGCTCGACGTAGCTCTCGACCTTCGGCAGGTACTCGGCGCCGACACCGTCGTTGGAGTGGATCTTGCGGTTGACGACGATGTACCGGACACCGATGTCCCGGGCGACGTTCAGCCACCAGTCCTGCTGGTAATACAGACCCCGCAGGATGAGGAAGAACTCGAACTTGTTCTTCACGTCCCCGGTCAGCCCGTAGTAGTAGCTCGGCTTGTCCAAGTAATAGATGAAGAACTTGTCGATGAATTTGTGGTCCACCCCGTTGCGGTCGCTGACCAGTTTCGCGGTCTCGGTCGGCGGCAGGACGACGGTCTTTCCCGGCGGCAGTGCGTTGAGCGTCTGCTTGACCTGTTTCAGGTCGGCCAGCGGGAAGGGGGACAGGAAGCCCGCCATGTTCCCGGATGCGAACACCTGCCGGTAGACGTCGTTGGAGAAGAACGGCGTGAAGAACACCATGCCCACGCACGCGGTGGCCAGAAGTTTGACGAACCATTCGCCGCTGACCATGCGCGCGGCCGTCTGCGCCGCCCGGCCCGGTGTCCGTCGCGGCCGGGCCTTCTCCGCCGGCCCGGGGGCGTCGTTCTCCGGTACTGAGCCCCGTCGCCGGGTCCGCCGGGGACGGGCCGGACCCAGCCACCGACCGCTCACCAGGTCGAGGAGGTAGGCCAGCGTCAGCGACATGACCAGCGGGGCCAGCATGAACAGGATCAGCTGGAAGCGGTGGGGGAACCGCAGGATCTGCACGATCGTCCCGGCCACCGTCACGACCAGGTTGCCGATCGTCGAGTGACTGTCGTTGGCCGCGATGGCCAGGTCGGCCAGGGTGCGGTGGAAGGTCGGGAACCACAGCGGCTCGGCGTACCCGATGGTGGCCCACAGTGCGAAGACGACGGCCACGAAGATGACACCGCGCAGCTGCCGGTGCGCGCGGGTCGGGAAGAGCCGGCGGCGGACCGCCGGGACCACCAGCGGCACGAACAGCAGCACCGTGTAGATGGCGTTGGGGTAGCGCGGCACCTTGGCGAGATAGTCGCCGTAGAGGATCTTGTCGGTGATTCCGGCCAGGTCCCAGGACAGTTCGTGCAACCAGGACACCGACGCGTCGCGGATGAAGTAGTAGTCCCCGGGCACGGTGTCGGTGAGATTCGTGACCCCGGCCAGCGCCACGTACTTCACGAACAGTGCGTAGGGGATCAAGGTGATCGCCGCGTACATCGCTCCGGCCACGACGATCCGGCCCGTCGTGGTCCCGGTGAACATCCGCCACCAGGCGCGCAGCCGCTGCCACCGCCCCGGCTCGGTGGTCGCCCCCCTGACCCGGCGCGGCAGGGTGCGCAGCCAGGCGGGCCCGCCCCGCCGGCGCCAGTGGCCGATCTCGCCCACCAGCAGGGTCACCGCCGTGATGGCGAAGAACAGGCTGAACAGGATGAGGTAGTGGATGGCCGGGTTGAGCAGGGTGGCCACGCTGGCCAGCACCATCCAGCGTTTCCACTGCCGCCCCGCGAACAGCAGCGCGTAGAGCATCCACAGCGCCGAGATGGTCATCAGGACCAGCCCGAGGACCAGCGTGTAGAAGTGGGTGATCTTGGAATACACCATGATCAGGTCGATGAGCGTGACCGGGAAGAACGTCGCCAGATAGATCGCCTGCGAGGACAGGGCGGTGAAGACACGATCGGCGAATTTCGCCACCGTCAGGTAGGTGACCAGGAAGAGGCTGGGAATGACGAGCAGGATCGCGAACGGCAGCACCTGGTAGTACCGCAGCCAGGTCGTCAGGAACGCGTAGCGCACCCGGAATTCGTAACCGTTGACCAGGTCGTTGAACTCTCCCGCCGCCTGGTCCAGCAATTGGCTGTGCCAGTTGAAGAACGGCACCAGTTCGTCACCGGCGATGACGGCGTCACCGCGCAGGACCGACGGAATGGCCCGCACGACGTCCCGGAAGACGATCAGCGCGCCGATGTAGTAGACCGCGGCCACCACCAGGGCGATGGTCCGCGGCCGCAGCCCGGCGACCCCGGCGGGGCGCAGCGGCGGCTCGGATCCGGTCGGGTGGGTGGCGCCGGGCGGTGGCGCCGGCGGTGGGTCGGCCGGCGGCCGGGACCGGCGACTACGGGGAAGGGTGACCACGCTCGAACGTCTCGATGTGGCCCTCGACAGCGGCGAACGCGGTCCGGAGCGCGGTGACCCGACCGCTGGGGACGGGGTCGGCCGGTTCGGTCTCGATCGTCAGGCAGATGCCGGCGAGCGCGGTGGCGCCGACGGCGGCGCTCGCCCCCCGCAGCCGGTGGGCCAGGAAGCGCGCCCGATCCGCGTCGCCGTCGTCGAGCGCCTGCGCGAGCTGTGCGACGTCGTCACCACCGCGCTGCCGGAAGGTCCGCAGAATCTCGACCCGGACGGCCGGTTCGAACTGGTCCAGCCCGGTGAAGGGCGCCGGCGATGCGGGCGACGGGGCATCGGTGATCATGGCGGTCCCGACGCCGGCCAGCGCTTGGCGAATGTCCGCGGAACGGAACGGTTTGGTGACGAAGGCGTCCATACCGGCCGCCTCACACGCCTGGCGCACCCCGGCGTTCACGGCGGCCGTCAGGGCGATGATGTGCGGCTGCAGGATGCGGTCACCAGCGGAGCGGATCATCCGGGTGGCCTGCGGTCCGTCCAGCAGCGGCATGTTCACGTCCATCAGCACGACGTCGAATCCGCCGGTCAGGGCGGCGTCGACGGCGTCCCGGCCGTTGGGGACGGTCGTCACCGTGTGTCCGAGCTTCTCGATGAACCGTCGGGACAGGAACCGCAGCGTCTCGTCGTCCTCGGCGACG
>JBQGEH010000077.1:0-4904 GCA_052039515.1 Nakamurella sp.
CGCGACCGACCTCGCGATGCGGACCTTGGAGTAATCGTCGATGTCCAGACCCTCGACGATGGACCAGCTCTCGCCGTCACTTGTGACCGTGAACGAGGAGATCAGGCCTTCCGGAACACCGTAGGAGACGTCGGAGACGACCGCCGCGGACGTCCAGTCACCCTCGGGGGTGCCGTGCACCCAGGTGTGGATGTGGTCGATCGCGGCGTTGGCCGCCGAGGCCGCCGACGACGCCCCGCGGGCCTCGATGATCGCCGCACCGCGCTTGGCCACGGTCGGGATGAAGGTGTTCTCCAGCCACTCGAACTCGACCTGCTCGGCGACCGGACGGCCGCCGAACTGCGCCCGGAACAGGTCGGGGTACTGGGTGGCGGAGTGGTTGCCCCACACCACCATGTTGGTGATGTCCTCGACCGAGACGCCGAGCTTCTTGGCCGCCATCGACTGGGCGCGGTTGTGGTCCAGGCGCATCATCGCGCTGAACCGCGACGCCGGGATGTCGGGCGCGTTCTGCTGGGCGATCAGCGCGTTGGTGTTGGCCGGGTTGCCGACCACGAGGATCTTGACGTCCTCGGCGGCGCCGGCGTTCAGCGCCTGGCCCTGCGGCTTGAAGATGCCACCGTTGGCGGCGAGCAGGTCACCGCGCTCCATCCCCGGGCCGCGCGGGCGGGCGCCGACGAGCAGCGCCACCCCGGTGCCGTCGAACGCCTTGGTGGCGTCGTCGGTGATGTCGATGCCGGCCAGCAGCGGGAACGCGCAGTCGTCCAGCTCCATGGCGGTGCCCTCGGCCGCCTTCAGCGCGGGGGTGATCTCCAGCAGGCTGAGCTGTACCGGGGTGTCGGGCCCGAGCATCTGCCCGGACGCGATGCGGAACAGCAGCGCGTAACCGATCTGACCGGCGGCACCGGTGACGGTGACCTTGACGGGGGCCTTGCTCATGGTCCTCCTCCTCGAGGCAAAACGACTTGCCTTGTGTCGCAACCATCGTCGCGACGGATGTGCCGGCTACCGCAGCGGCGGCCGGTGACGTGCAGCGTGCGTGTGAACCAGCATGTCAGGCGATGGGAGCGCGAAAAACCGACGAGGGCAACCTCACAGCGGAGTCCCGGTCCATCAGCCACAGCGTGCGGGCGGTGCCCACCGCGCCCACCGCGGGGACGGCCACCTCACCGGCGCCGCCCAGTGCCATCGCCACCGCGTCGGCCTTCGCGGAGCCGCCGGTGACCACCCACACCTCGGTCGAGGTGCGGATCGTCGGCAGGCTCAGCGAGATACGGGTCGGCGGCGGCTTGGGGGAGTTGCGCACCGGCAGCGCCGTGCGGGTGTCGTACACCCCCGGGTGCTCCGGGAAGATCGATGCCACGTGACCGTCCGGGCCCATGCCGAGCAGCGTGACGTCGAACGCGCCGTGCAGGTCGACCAGGTCGGCGTAGGCGGCGGCGGCCGCGTCCACGTCGTCGCCGAACGGCCCGTCCGACGCCGCCATCGGGTGCACCCGGGACGGATCGACCGGCACGTGGTCCAGCAGCGCCTCCCGGGCCTGCCGCTCGTTCCGCTCGCCGTCGTCGGCGGCGACGAAACGCTCGTCGCCCCAGAAGATCTCGACCCGGCGCCAGTCGACGGCGTCCCGGCTGCCGGACTCCCGGATCTTCTCCAGCAACCCGATGCCGATGGTGCCGCCGGTCAGCACGACCGACGGGACGCGGCCGGCCGCCTGCAGGTCGACCAGCTTGGTCACCAGCCGGGCCGCGGCGTCGGCGGCGACGTCGTCCGACGTCGGCAGCAGCACCAGCTGCGGGGTCACTTCGCCGCCGCCTTCGCGCGCGGGCTGCGGGTCCGTTTGGGCTTGCTCGTCGACTCCGGGTCGGCGCCGTCGGTCTCCAGCGGGGCCGGCAGCGCGGGGGAGCCGTCGGCCTTGCGCGGGGTCCGCTTGGTGGTGCCGCGGTCGTTGTCCAGCACCAGCGGAATGCCCTTGACCAGCACCTCGTGGTAGACCTCGTCGGCGTCGAGCCGGCGCAGCTCCTCGGCGATGCAGTCCCGCAGACCCCGCCGGGGCAGCGACAGCTGCCGGTCGGGCTGATCGGGCGTGGACAGCGTCGCGGTGCTGTCGGCGTCGCGGCTGAGCACGATGTCGCCGGACTTGCGGGTCAGCGTCACACTCTGCATCCCCGCGCCGGCCTTGGTCTTGCGCCGGGTCACCGGGCACTTGAGCCGCATGGCGAGCCACGCGGCGAGCAGGTCGGTGGACGGGGAGTCCGACGCGCCCGCCACCACCGCGGAGGTGATCGTCTCGTACGGCGGCTGGTCCAGCGTCGAGGCGAGCAGCCCCCGCCACAGGGTGAGCCTCGTCCAGGCCAGGTCGGTGTCGCCCGGCTGGTAGGACGACGACCGCTCCAGCAGCGTCGCGTGCGGGCGCTTGGACGACGCGGAGTCGGTGATCCGGCGTTGGGCCAGCGCGCCGATCGGGTCCTCCGCCGGCACCGCGGGCTCGGCGATCGGCCACCAGGCCACCACCGGGGCGTCGGGCAGCAGCAGCGGCAGCATGACCGAGGCGCCGTGGTCGACGAGTTCACCGAACAGCCGCAGCACGATGACCTCGCTCGCGCCGGCGTCACCGCCGACCCGGATCTGACCGTCCAGCCGGGGCGCGCCGCGGCGCCCGCCGCGGGCGATCACGATGACCCGGCAGGGGTGCTCGAAGGACGCCTCGTTGGCCGCCCGGATGGCGTCCTCGGAGACGCTCTCGTCGGTCACGATGACCATCGTCAGCACCCGGCTGGTGGACACCATGCCGCCGGACTCGCGCAGGTCCACGAGTTTCTTGTTGATCGCGCCGGTGGTCGTCGCGGGGATGTCGATGATCACGTGCGCACACCTCTCGTCAGCGGCCGGGCCGGGGTCCGTCGGGCGGTCACGGACGCCGCCAGACGCGGCCGTCGCGGGCCATCATGGCGTCCGCGGACGCCGGTCCCCAGGTGCCGGCGGGGTACTGCTCGGGCTGCTTCTTCGTCCGGGCCCAGGCCTTCTCGATCGGGTCCAGGATCTTCCAGGACAGCTCGACCTCCTCGTCCTGCGGGAACAGCGACGGCTCGCCGAGCAGCACGTCCAGGATCAGCCGCTCGTAGGCCTCCGGGGACGCCTCGGTGAACGACTGGCCGTAGGAGAAGTCCATGTTGACGTCGCGCACCTCCATCGACGGCCCCGGCACCTTCGAGCCGAAGCGGATGGTGATGCCCTCGTCCGGCTGTACCCGGATGACCAGGGCGTTGGCGCCGAGCTCCTCGGTGTCGTCCCGGGAGAACGGCAGGTACGGGGCGCGCTTGAACACCACCGCGATCTCGGTGACGCGGCGGCCCAGCCGCTTGCCGTGCCGCAGGTAGAACGGCACTCCGGCCCACCGCCGGGTCTCCACGAGAACCTTGATGGCGGCATAGGTCTCGGTCGTGGAGTCGGGCGCGATGCCGTCCTCCTCGAGGTAGCCGAGCACCTTCTCGCCGCCCTGCCAGCCGCCGGCGTACTGGCCGCGCGCGGTGGAGGCGAGCAGGTCGCGGGGGAGCTGCACGGACGCCAGGACCTTGGCCTTCTCGGCCCGGATGGACACCGGGTCGAACGCCCGCGGCTCCTCCATCGCGGTCAACGCGAGCAGCTGGAGCAGGTGGTTCTGGATGACGTCGCGAGCCGCCCCGATGCCGTCGTAGTAGCCGGCCCGACCACCCACGCCGATGTCCTCGGCCATGGTGATCTGCACGTGGTCGACGTAGTGGGAGTTCCAGATCGGCTCGTACAGCTGGTTGGCGAACCGCAGCGCCAGCAGGTTCTGGACCGTCTCCTTGCCCAGGTAGTGGTCGATCCGGAAGACCGCCTCGGGCGGGAACACCGAGTTGACCACGGCGTTGAGCTCGCGGGCGCTCTTCAGGTCGTGCCCGAACGGCTTCTCGATGACCACCCGGCGCCACTCGTCCTGCTCCGGGCTGGACAGGCCGGACCGGTTGAGCTGCTGGCACACCACCGGGAACGCCCCCGGCGGGATGGAGAAGTAGAAGGCGTGGTTGCCTCCCGTGCCGCAGGTCGCGTCCAGATCGGCCAGCGTCGCCTTGAGATCGTCGAAGGCGGCGTCGTCGTCGAACGCGCCCTGGACGAACCGGAAGCCCTCGGCCAGATGTCGCCACACCGGCTCCGAGAACGGGGTGCGGGCGTACTTCTTCACCGCGTCGTGCACGATCGCGGCGAAATCCTCGTGGTCCCAGTCGCGGCGGGCGAAGCCCACCAGCGAGAAGCCCGGCGGCAGCAGCCCCCGGTTGGCCAGGTCGTAGATGGCCGGCATCAGCTTCTTGCGGGAGAGGTCGCCGGTGACCCCGAAGATGACGATGCCGGACGGCCCGGCGATGCGTGGCAGACGCTTGTCACGCGGATCGCGCAACGGGTTCTTGGTCACCGGCATGGCGGCTGTGGGGTTTCCTCTCGATCAGCCCTGCGGCGCAGGTCGTTCCGGGGCGACGGGGTGGGGCCGGCGGTGACGCCACCGTGCTCGCCGAGCACGGCCGACCGGTGCTGCGACTGCACCTCGTCGACCACGACGCGGGGCTGGCCCAGGTGCGCTCGGCGCTCGCCCGGGGCCGCCGGTGAGCCCGGCGCGCGTGTCGGCGGGCAACAACCCGCTGCGCGACCCCCGGGACAAGCGGCTGCCCCGCATCGCCGGGCCGTGCTCCATGGTGCTCTTCGGGGTCACCGGCGACCTGGCCCGCAAGAAGCTGATGCCGGCCATCTACGACCTGGCCAACCGCGGGCTGCTGCCCCCGGGCTTCTCGCTCGTCGGGTTCGCCCGGCGGGACTGGGCCGACCAGGACTTCGGCAAGATCGTCTACGAGTCGGTGCGTGAACGGGCCCGCACGCCCTTCCGCGAG
>JBQGEH010000078.1:0-11289 GCA_052039515.1 Nakamurella sp.
CCCCGATCCACCAGGCCGGACCGGCGTCCGTGGTGTCCGCGGCCGGTGCCGCCGCGGTCGTCGGCGCCGGTTCCGGGGCGGCGGTGGTCGGGGCCTCGGTGGTCACGGCCGCTGCGGATGACGACGCGGCGGCCGACGAGGCCGCTCCGGACGCGTCCAGGTCGCCGCCCGCGTCGACCAGCCGGCCGACCGGGTTCAGGTCGGCGGCGGTCACCGCGAAGCCCCAGTCGAGCAGCGAGGCGGCCTGCATCCACTGCCGACGGGGCTGCTGCGTGCCGGCCAGCATGGTCACCACCAGCCGGTGGCCGTTGCGCTGCGCCACCCCGACGAAGGTGTTGCCCGCGTCGTCGGTGAAACCGGTCTTGCCGCCGACGGCACCGTCGTAGTGCGCCAGCAGCTTGTTGTCGTTGGCGATGCCGAACGCCGGGTACTCGCCGAACCCGGGGAACGTCGCCGTCGGGGTGCTCAGCAGATCGGTGAAGCGGGGGAGTGACAACGCCTCCCGCATGATCAGCGCCAGGTCGTAGGCGGAGGTCTGCTGGCCGGCGCGGTCCAGCCCCGAGACGGTCGCCGCGCGGGTGTCCAGCGCGCCCAGCGACGCCGCCATCGTGTTCATCTCCGCGACGGTGGCGTCGACGCCCCCGTTGGCCCGGGCGAGGGCGTTGGCGGTGTCGTTGCCGGAGTTCAGCAGCAGCCCGAGGAACAGGTCCCGGACGGTGTACACCCCGCCGTCGCCCATGCCGACCCGGGAGCCCTCCTGGTCGGCGTCCTCCTGGGTGCCGACGACGGTCGCGTCCAGATCGGTGAGGTTGCGCAGCAGCACGGTCATCGTGAGCAGCTTGAGCGTGGACGCCGGTCGGTAGCGGCCGTGCATGTCCTTGCCGCCGAGGACCCGGCCGGTGGTCAGGTCGGCGACCATCCAGGCGGCGGCGGAGATGTCCGGCGGCAGCCCGGGAGCGCCGGCCGGCAGCACGAAGTCGCAGCTGCCCATGGCGGGGCCGCCGACGGGCTCGGCCGGCACCGGCAGCGGGGTGGGCGCGGCCACCCCCGGCGGTAGCGCCTCGGAGGTGTCGACGGCGGGCGGCGGCGTCTCCTTCTGGGCGCAGTCACCGGTGTCCGGTGGGGTCACCGTCTCCGACGGCGGCAGGTACCCGTCGTCGGCGGCGGCCGGCGTCACACCGGCGCCCAGCAGCACGACGGAGGTCAGCAGCGCGCCGGTGAGCCGCCGGGCAGCGAAAAGCCGGCCACCTCCCGTCCGGGACGGGAGGGGCCGGCCGTGGTCGGCGGTCACCGCGTCAGATGCGCCGGAACATCAGCGCGCGCTTGACCTCTTGGATCGCCTTGGTCACCTGGATGCCGCGCGGGCAGGCGTCGGTGCAGTTGAAGGTGGTGCGGCAGCGCCACACACCCTCGGCGTCGGAGAGGATCTCCAGTCGCTCGTCGGCCGCCTGGTCGCGGGAGTCGAAGATGAACCGGTGGGCGTTGACGATCGCCGCCGGGCCGACGTTGCTGTCGGCCGACCAGTACACCGGGCACGAGGTGGTGCACGCCGCGCACAGGATGCACTTGGTGGTGTCGTCGAAGCGCTCGCGGTCGTCGACCGACTGGATCCACTCCCGGGTCGGCTCGTTCCCGTGGGTGACGAGGAACGGCTTGACCGCCCGGTAGGCCGCGAAGAACGGCTCCATGTCGACGATCATGTCCTTCTCCAGCGGAAGGCCCTTGATCGGTTCCACGGTGATGTCCGCGGTCGGCGTGCCGCCGTCGCTCTTCGTCGACATCAGGTCCTTGACCAGGACCTTGCAGGCCAGCCGGTTGCGGCCGTTGATGCGCATCGCGTCCGAACCGCAGATGCCGTGCGCGCACGACCGCCGGAAGGCCAGCGAACCGTCGATGTACCACTTGACGTAGTGCAGCAGGTTGAGCACCCGGTCGGTCGGCAACGCGGGCACCCGGTAGGTCTCCAGGTGCGGCGCGTCGTCGGTCTCGGGGTTGAACCGCTGCAGGTGCAGGGTGACCGTCACCGCCCCGTCCGGGACGGGCGGCGGCGGGTTGGTGTGCTGGGCCGGGGCCGGCTGTTCGAGGGTGCTGGTCATCAGTACTTGCGCTCCATCGGCTGGTACCGGGTCATCGTCACCGGCTTGAAGTCGAGGCGGATGTCGCTGGACAGCGGGGCCAGCTCGGCATCGGCCTTGTACGCCATGGTGTGGCGCATGTAGTTCGTGTCGTCCCGGTTCGGGTAGTCCTCGCGGGCGTGCCCACCGCGCGACTCCTTGCGGTTGAGCGCGCCGACGACCATGACCTCGGCGAGCTCCAGCAGGAAGCCCAGCTCGACCGCCTCGAGGAGGTCGGTGTTGAACTTGCGGCCCTTGTCCTGGATGGAGACGTTGGCGTAGCGCTCCTTGAGCACCTGGACGTCCTGCAGTGCCTGCTTGAGGGTCGTCTCGGTGCGGTAGACCGCCGCGTTGGCGTCCATCGTGGCCTGCAGCTCGATGCGCAGGTCGGCGACCCGCTCACCGCCGGTGGCGCTGCGCAGCTTCTCCACCATCGAGATGACGGTGTCCGCCGGGTTCTCGACGTCGGCGACGTGCTCGGTGCGGTTGGCGTACTCGGCCGCCGCGATTCCGCTGCGCTTGCCGAACACGTTGATGTCCAGCAGCGAGTTGGTGCCCAGCCGGTTGGAGCCGTGCACGGACACGCACGCGCACTCGCCCGCGGCGTAGAGGCCCGGGACGATGTGGTCGTTGTCGCGGAGCACCTCACCGTTGACGTTGGTGGGGATGCCGCCCATCGCGTAGTGCGCGGTGGGGAACACCGGCACCGGCTCGGTCACCGGGTCCACACCCAGGTAGGTGTGGGCGAACTCGGTGATGTCGGGGAGCTTGGTCTCCAGCACCTCCGCGCCCAGGTGCGTGCAGTCGAGCAGCACGTAGTCCTTGTGCGGGCCGGCGCCGCGGCCCTCGAGGACCTCCATGACCATGGAGCGGGCGACAATGTCGCGCGGCGCGAGGTCCTTGATGGTCGGTGCGTAGCGCTCCATGAAGCGCTCGCCGGACTCGTTGCGCAGGATGGCGCCCTCGCCGCGGGCGCCCTCGGTGAGCAGGATGCCCAGGCCCGCGAGACCCGTCGGGTGGAACTGGTAGAACTCCATGTCCTCCAGCGGCAGACCCTTGCGGTAGATCACGCCCATGCCGTCGCCGGTCAGGGTGTGCGCGTTGGAGGTCGTCTTGTAGACCTTGCCGGCCCCGCCGGTGGCGAAGACGACGGCCTTGGCGTGGAAGACGTGGATCTCACCGGTGGCGAGCTCGTAGGCGACGGCACCCGAGCAGATCGGGCCGCCCTCCGGGTCCTCCGGGTTCGGCGCCATCAGGATGTCCAGCACGTAGAACTCGTTGAAGAACTCCACGCCCTGCTTGACGCAGTTCTGGTACAGCGTCTGCAGAATCATGTGGCCGGTGCGGTCGGCGGCGTAGCAGGCCCGGCGCACGGCGGCCTCGCCGTGGTTGCGGGTGTGCCCGCCGAAGCGGCGCTGGTCGATCCGGCCCTCGGGGGTCCGGTTGAACGGCAGCCCCATCTTCTCCAGGTCGTAGACGGCGTCGACGGCCTCGCGGCACATGATCTCGGCGGCGTCCTGGTCGACCAGGTAGTCACCACCCTTGACCGTGTCGAAGGTGTGCCACTCCCAGTTGTCCTCCTCGACGTTGGCCAGCGCGGCGCACATGCCGCCCTGGGCCGCGCCGGTGTGGGACCGGGTCGGATAGAGCTTGGTGAGCACCGCGGTGCGGGCCCGCTGCGACGACTCGATCGCCGCGCGCATGCCGGCGCCGCCGGCGCCGACGATGACGACGTCGTAGGTGTGGATCTGCATGTGTCAGCCGCCCATGGTCGGGTCGAAGGTGAAGATCACGAAGCTACCCAGGCCGATGGTCAGGATGACCGAGGCGTACAGCAGCATCGTCAGCCAGAAACGGGTGGTGTCCTTGCGGGCGTAGTCGTTGATGACCGTGCGCAGCCCGTTCGCGCCGTGCAGCTCGGCGAGCCACAGCATCGTCAGGTCCCACATCTGCCAGAACGGCGACGCCCAGCGACCGGCGACGAAGCCCCAGTCGATGCGGTGCACACCGCCGTCGAGGATGTTCATGATGAACAGGTGGCCGAGCACCAGGACCACCAGGACGATGCCCGACAGCCGCATGAACAGCCACGAGTACATCTCGAAGTTCTTGCCCTTGGCGACCCGGCGGCGCGGGGCGTTGGGGGCCTCGATGCCGCGGTAGGCGGCGTGGTTGGCCTCGGCGGAGGCGTTCACCGACGAGGCGGTGCTGTCCGGGGAGACGGCGGTCATCACGCACCCCCGAACATCGTCGAGAAGGTCCGCTCGAGCATGAAGTAGGTGCCGGGGATCATCACCAGCACCCAGACGGCGAGGATGCCCCAGAGCATCGGCCGCTGGTACTTCGGACCCTTGGACCAGAAGTCGACGGTCATGATGCGGATGCCGTTGAGCGCGTGGAACAGCACGGCACCGACCAGGCCGACCTCCATGAGGTTGACCAGTGGGTTCTTGTACGTCTCGATGATGAGGTTGTACGACTCCGGCGACACGCGGACCAGAGCGGTGTCCATGACGTGCGCGAAGAGGAAGAAGAAGGTGAGGACGCCGGTGATCCGGTGGGCGACCCAGGACCACATGCCCTCCCCACCGCGGTAGAGAGAGCCGCGCCGGGCGCCGGGGTCTCCCCGGCGGGGGCGGACAACGGTACTGGCCATGAGTGGTGGACCTCCGACGTCGGCGGCGGGACGCGATAGGCCGGGACGGCCCAAAGGTGTGACAACGATGCTAGTCCCGCCCCGACAGGCACCCCCCGTCCGCGCAGCTGTGACTTCATAGACACTTCACATCTGCATCCGGGTGACCCCGGTCGGCGTCGGACGGGAGCCGCAGCGAAGCCATGACCTGCTGGTTCGGTACCCGCGACGACACCGGCGGGGACGGTCCGTCGGGCACGATTCGGTCACGGAGCGGTGCGGAACTGGCCCGTTCGGCGTACCCGGCGGTAACGTCCGCGAGCAATGCCCCGCGCATCCGGTTCCGGCCGTCGGCCGCCGGGTCGCCGCAGGTCTTCCCGTCGGAGTACCGATCCGCCGCAGATCCTCACCGGTCGAATCCCGGGGCAGCCCTGTCGGACCACACAAGGAGATCATCGTGCGTCGAGCGCGCAGCCTTCGGCTGATCGCAGGAGTGACCGCCGCCGCCATCGCGTTGGCGGCCTGTGGCAACAGTGGTGGCGGCGCCGCCACGTCCTCGGGGACGACCACCACGTCGTCGTCCGCCAGCGCCACGACCGGTGGTTCCACCGGCGGCGGCACCGGTGGTGCCGGTGGGTGTGCCACCAACGCCTCGGGTGGCGACGCGAGCGGCGCGTCGAGCGCGGCGACCACCGAGTCGTCGGCGTCGTCGTCGGAGTCCTCCGCCGCGGGCGGCGGCCAGCCGCTGCAGGTCGGTCTCGCCTTCGACACCGGCGGGCGTGGTGACGGCACCTTCAACGACTCGGCGGGCAACGGCGCGGACCGGGCCAAGCAGGAGCTGGGCGTCTCGGTCACCGAGCTCGAGGCCAACAGCGACGACGACCGGGTGCCGAACCTGAACACCCTGACTCAGAACAAGAACAACCCGATCATCGCCGTCGGCTTCCTGTGGACCGACACCGTGGCCGCCGCGGCCGCCGCCAACCCCGACCTGACCTACGCGATCGTCGACTCCGTCGTGGACGAGCCGAACGTGAAGAGCCTGGTCTTCGCCGAGGAGCAGGGCTCCTTCCTCGTCGGCGCGGCCGCCGCGCTGACGAGCACCACCTGCAAGATCGGCTTCATCGGCGGCCAGGAGGGCGCGCTGATCAAGCGCTTCGAGGCCGGCTACCGCGCCGGGGCCAAGGCCGTCGCGCCGGACATCCAGATCGACTCCCAGTACCTGGGCGCCGAGGGCGACAACGCCGCCTGGAACTCGCCGGACAAGGCCAAGGAGATCGCCAAGAACTGGTACGCGGGCGGCACCGACATCATCTACAGCGCCGCCGGCGGGTCCGGTTCGGGCACCGTGGACGCCGCCGTCGAGGCGACCGCCGCGGGCACCCAGAAGTGGGCCATCGGCGTCGACTCCGACACCTACCTGCTGTCCACCCCGGAGCAGCAGAAGGTCATCCTGACCTCGATGCTCAAGCGGGTCGACGAGGCCGTCTTCCAGACCATCCAGCAGGTCCAGGCGGGCGACACCGCCGGCGGCACCAAGGTCTACGACCTGTCCGTCGACGGGGTGGGCTACTCCACCTCCGGCGGCTACGTCGACGACATCGTGCCCCAGCTCGAGGCGTTCAAGCAGCAGATCATCGACGGTGAGATCACCGTCCCGACCGATCCGGCCGACGCCTGATCGTCGGGTCACGGGCCTGACGGCCCGCTGATCGGGCATCACCCGTCGTGAGCGGTACCGCGGAGTCCCGGGACGCGAAGTCCCGGGACTCCGCGCGTTTTCCCGGGCAGGTCTCCCGGCCGCCGGACAATGAGCTCGCCGCCCGGCCGGGCCCGTCGTCGCCCGGGCGGGGTGCCGCCGGATAGGTTCTGCGCAGCACCCGCACCCCCGCATTGACACCCCGCAGCACCAGCAGCCCAGGTGGCCCCGGCATCGTCGCCGGGGTCCGGAGGGGAAGCCCGGCCCGACCGGCCGGCGCACCCCTGAGAGAGGTAGGACCCGTGAGCAGTCCCGTGGCGGCACCCGTTCCCGACCGGTCGTCCGGCGCCCCGCTGGCGGTCGAGCTGGACGGCATCGAGAAGCGGTTCCCGGGCGTCATCGCCAACAAGGACGTGTGGCTTAAGGTGCGGCCCGGCACCATCCACGCCATCGTCGGCGAGAACGGGGCGGGCAAGTCGACCCTGATGAAGACGCTGTACGGGATGCACCAGCCCGACGCGGGCACCATCCGGGTCAACGGCGAGACCGTGACGTTCCGGTCGCCGTCCGCGGCCATCGCGGCCGGCATCGGCATGGTCCACCAGCACTTCATGCTGGCCGACAACCTGACCGTGCTGGAGAACGTCATCCTCGGCTCGGAGCCGCGCAAGGGCGGCCGCATCGACAACGCCACCGCCGAACGCCGCTTCACCGAGTGCGCCCGGCTGATCGGTTCGCACATCGACCCGCGCCGCCCGGTCGCCGAGCTCGGGGTGGGCGACCGCCAGCGCGTCGAGATCATCAAGGTGCTCTACCGCGGCGCGCGCATCCTCATCCTCGACGAGCCGACCGCCGTGCTCGTCCCGCAGGAGGTCGACGAGCTCTTCGACAGCCTCAAGCTGCTGGTCGCCGACGGCGCCACCATCATCTTCATCTCGCACAAGCTGGACGAGGTGCTCGCCGTCGCCGACGACATCACCGTCATCCGGGCCGGTACCACCGTCGGTGCGGTGTCGCCGGAGGACGTCAACCGGCGCAGCCTGTCGGAGATGATGGTCGGCTTCCAGCTGCCCACCTCCGAGCCGCGGTCGACCCAGGTGGCCGACGAGGTGCGGCTGGAGCTCGACGACGTCGTGGTGTCCGGTGCCGCCGGCGCGAAGGACGTGGTCGACCACGTGTCGTTCCGGGTGCGCAGCGGCGAGATCGTCGGCGTGGCCGGGGTCGAGGGCAGCGGCCAGTTCGAGCTGTGCGAGGCGATCATGGGCATCCGCCCGCTCGCCGCCGGCACCATCCGGCTCGGCGGCCGGGACATCACCGAGCTGACCGCCCAGCAGACCCGCGGCGAGGGGATCGGCTACATCCCCTTCGACCGGCACCGCGAGGGGCTGATGCTGTCCGCGCCGCTGTGGGAGAACGCGCTGCTGGGCCGGGAGATCGAGGCCAAGTTCCGCAGCGGCCCGTTCGTCAACATGGCCGCGGTGCGTGCCGACACCCGCGACATCATCACCACCTTCGGCGTGCGCACCCCCAACGAGACGGTCCCGGCGTTCGCGCTGTCCGGCGGCAACCAGCAGAAGCTCATCGTCGGGCGCGAGCTGGAGTCCGACCCGAGCGTGCTCATCGCCGCGCACCCGACCCGCGGCGTGGACGTCGGCGCCCAGGCCACGATCTGGAACGAACTCCGCGAGGCCCGCGACGGCGGCACCGGGATGCTGCTCATCTCCGCCGACCTGGACGAGATCCTCGCCCTGTCCGACGTCATCCTCGTCATGTACGACGGCCGGATCACCGCCTCGCTGACCCCCGGCGAGGCCACCCCCGAATTGCTGGGCACCTACATGACCGGCGGAGAGCAGGAGGTCGCCTGATGGATCGGGCCGGCTGGCAGCGCCTGGGTTACACGGCGCTGAGTTCGATCGCCGCGGTCGCGATCGCCTTCGTGCTCGGTGGGCTGCTGCTGCAGTTCACCGGGCACAACGCGATCTCGGTGTACGGGCAGATGTTCGACTACGGCACGCAGTCCACGCAGCTGCTGGACGCGGCCAAACGGGCCGGGCCGCTGATCCTCTCGGGCTGCGCGGTGGCGATCGGGTTCAAGATGAACCTGTTCAACATCGGTGTGGAGGGGCAGTACCGGGTGGCCATGCTGGCCGCCGCGGTCATCGGGTCCAGCCTCGTGCTGCCCGGTCCGCTGCAGATCCTGCTGATCCTCGTCGTCGCGATGGTCTTCGGTGCCGGCTGGGCGTGGATCCCGGCGGTGCTGAAGGTGCGCCGCGGGGTCAACGAGGTGATCTCGACGATCATGCTCAACGCCATCGCCGTCGGGCTGACCGCGTTCCTCTACAACACCTACTTCCGCTTCGAGAAGGTCGACAGCACGGGCCGGACGTCGCTGGACGTGAAGACCAAGCCGCTGCCGGAGAACGGCTGGATCGGCAGCATGATCTCCAGCGGCAACGGTTCGCTGTCCTGGTACTTCGTGCTCGCGCTGGTCGTCGCGCTGCTGGTGTGGTTGCTGGTGTTCCGGACGACGTTCGGTTTCCAGCTGCGGTCGTCGGGCCTGAACCCGGTGGCCGCCCAGACCGCGGGCATCGACTCGAAGAAGATGATCGTCCGCTCGATGCTGATCTCCGGCGCCATCGCCGGTCTCGTCGGCATGCAGGCGTTGATGGTCGACGAGCACTCCTACCGGCCGGGTCTCGCGACGGGGCTCGGCTTCACCGGAATCGCGGTGGCGCTGCTGGGCCGAAACCACCCCGGTGGCATCGTCGTGGCGGCCCTGCTCTTCGGCTTCCTGCAGGCGTCCTCGGGCATCCTGCAGATCCAGGACGTGCCCAAGGCGATCGTCGACATCATCCAGGGCATCGTCGTGCTGACCGTCGTCGTGGTGAACGGACTGGTCGGGCGGTGGCTGGACAAACGGACGGCCCGGGGGACATCCAAGGCCCTGGACACCGGGAAGGTGCTGACGTGACCGCCGTAGCTGCTGTCGTGGGGGTCGGGCGATGACTCTCGATCCGCAGCGGTCCACCGCCGGCATCGGCCCGGACCAGCTGAGCAAGGTGGCCGGCCGCTCCGTCGACGCCGCCCCCGACCCCGGACGCCGGAAGTTCGCCGGCTCCACCAGCGGTCGGCTGATCCTGGCCGCCGCCGGCCTGTTCATCGTGTTGTCCATCGTCCGGGTCATCACCGGCGCCGACGAGCTCACCGCCCCGGGCACCGTCTCGGCGACCCTGCGGCTCTCGATCCCGCTGCTGCTGGCCGGTCTCGCGGGTCTGTGGGCCGAGCGGGTGGGCATCGTCAACATCGGTATCGAGGGCATGATGATCCTCGGCACCTGGTTCGGTGCGTACGGCGCGTGGAAGTTCGGCCCGTGGACCGGCATCCTGCTGGGCGTCATCGGGGGCTGCCTGGGCGGTCTGATCCACGCGGTCGCGACGGTGAAGTTCAACGTCGACCACGTCATCAGCGGTGTGGCCATCAACATCCTGGCGCTGGGGGCGACCCAGTACCTGTCGGAGATCTTCTTCAACGGGCAGCAGGGTGGCGGCGTCTCCAAGTCGCCGCCGCAGCTGGCGCCGATCGAGGCGCTGACCGCGCCGTACCTGGCCGGTGGGGCGGTGGGTGGTCAGCCGACCGCGGACCTGCTGGGTGACCTCTACAACGAGAAGATCCCGGTCATCTCCGACCTCGCCGGGGTGCTGCGGGGGCTGCTCACCGACCTGTCGTGGGCGACGATCGTGGCCCTGCTGCTGGTGCCGCTGACCGCGTTCATCCTGTGGCGCACCGCGTTCGGTCTGCGGCTGCGGTCCTCCGGCGAGGCGCCCGCGGCCGCGGAGAGCCTCGGCGTCAAGGTCATCCGGTTGCGGTACCTGGCGATGGCGGTCAGCGGTGGGCTGGCCGGCTTCGCCGGGGCGTTCCTGTCGATCGTCGCGAGCTCGGCCTACCGCGAGGGGCAGACCGCCAACCGCGGCTACATCGGCCTGGCCATCATGATCTTCGGCAACTGGCGGCCCACCGGGCTGCTCGGCGGTGCGTCGCTGTTCGGCTTCACCGACGCGTTGCAGCTGCTGGGGTCCAGCGCGATCCCGGCGTTGTTCCTGTTCGTGGCGTTCCTGCTGGCGATGGTCACGCTGCTGCAGATCCGCCGCAAGCGGCTGACCGCGGCGCTGATCGCGTTCCTGTGCGCCGTCGGCTTCCTGGTGCTGTACCTGACCGTCGACTCGCTGACCTCGGACCTGGTGACCGTCACCCCGTACGTGGTGACGCTGCTGGTGCTCGCGGTCGCCTCGCAACGGCTCCGACCACCGGCCCATGCCGGTCTGCCGTTCCGGCCCGGGGACAGCCATTGAGTACGCCGGGTGGCGTCGGGGCCGACGCCTACGACTGGGAGGCGCTGCGGCGGCTGGCCGTGGAGGCCGCGCACTTCGCGTACTGCCCGTACTCCGGGCTGCAGGTCGGGGTGGCGGCGGTGGTCGACGACGGTCGGGTCATCACCGGCTGCAACGTCGAGAACGCCTCGTACGGGCTGGGTCTGTGCGCCGAGTGCGCGTTGGTCGGTCAGCTGCGGCTGACCGGCGGCGGCCGCCTCGTCGCGCTGGCCTGCCGGTCGGGTGAGGGGGAGCTGCTGATGCCCTGCGGCCGCTGCCGACAGGTCATCTACGAGTTCGGCGGTGCCGACCTGCTCGTCGACACCCCGTCCGGCATCCAGCCGATGAGCTGGGTGCTGCCCGACGCCTTCGGCCCGGAGCACCTCCCCGGCTGAGCAGTTTCCTCCCCGATCCGTGAAGGGTTGTTGGCCCCCCCCGGGGGCCAACCAAACACCAGTAGTTAGCCCTCCC
>JBQGEH010000079.1:0-5311 GCA_052039515.1 Nakamurella sp.
ACCTCGCTGACCAAAGTCAGCACCATCGGGATGCCCTCGGCCGCGTAGTCCCGATCCTGCGCGCGCCGCAGGTCGTCGCGTTCGTACGTCATGCCCCGTCCGTCACTTGATGCCGGTGCGGGCCAGGCCCTGCACGAAATAGCGCTGGAAGGCGATGAAGAGCACGACGATCGGGATCACCGACAGCAGGTTCACCGCCATGATGGCGCCGTAGTCGGCGCTGTACTGGCTCTGCAGCGAGGTCACCAGACCGATCGGCAGGGTGAACAGCTCCTCGTTGGAGAACAACGCGATGAGCGGCCAGGAGAACGCGTTCCACTCGTTCATGAACGTCAACAGCACCAGCACCGCGATCAACGGTTTGGCCAGCGGCAGCACGATCGAGAAGAACACCCGCAGCTGCCCCGCACCGTCGATCCGGGCCGCCTCGATGAGTTCGTCCGGGATGGCCAGGAAGAACTGTCGGGCCAGGAAGATGCCGAACACCGCGGCGCTCTCGGGGAGGATCACCGCCCACAGATTGCCGTAGAGCCCCAGCTCGATGGAGATGCGGAACTGCGGCACCATGATCGACTGGACCGGGATCATCATGGTCGACAGCAGCACCAGGAACAGGATGTTGCGGCCCTTGAACGGCAGCTTCGCGAACGCGTAGCCCGCGAGCAGGTTGACCACCACGGTGATGACGGTGACGGCGACCGCGATGATCGCGGAATTGCCGAACCACGTCCACACCGGGAAGCGTTCGAACGGCTTGGTGAAGTTCTCGAACGTGAAGTGCCGCGGCCACAACGACAAACCCGGGGCGTACAGGTCGTCGCGCCGGGAGAACGCCGTCAGCAGCATCCAGTACCGCGGGAAGAAGAAGATCAGCGAGATGATCGCGGCCGCCGCGACCCGGGTCTTGAAGAACCGGCCGCGCCGACGGCGGGAGACCTGACGGACCGGCTCCGGACGCATCTCCACCGCGCCGGGGGCTTCGAGCATGACCATCAGCCGACCTCGTCCCGGTTGCGGTTGAACTTCCACTGACCGGCGGTCAGGAGCATCGAGATGACGAAGATGACCACACCGATGGCGGCCGCGTAGCCGAGCTGACCCGGACCGTGGTCGTCGAAGCCCATCCGGTAGGCGTAGGTGACGAGCATCGTCGTCGAGTAGTTCGGGCCACCGGCGGTCATCGCGAAGACGGTGTCGAAGATCTGGAACGAGTACAGCAGGTTCATGATCAGCAGGAAGAACGTCGACGGACCGAGCAGCGGGAAAGTGATGCTGCGGAACCGCCGCCAGCCCGACGCGCCGTCGACCTCGGCGGCCTCCAGCACCGCCGGGTCGACCCCCTGCAGACCGGCCAGATAGATGATCATGTCGAACCCGACCCGCTGCCACAGCGTCACGATGATGACCGACACCATGGCCCACGTGCCGTCGGACTGCCACTGCGGGCCGACGACGCCGAACAGCGCCAGGAACTTGTTCACGAACCCGTTGAACTGGTCGAACATCCACGCCCCGAGGACACCGGTGGCGACGCTGGAGATGACCAGCGGCAGGAAGATGATCGCCCGCCAGAGCGTCCGCAGCGGCATCACCCCGTTGAGCAGGATGGCGATGGCCAGCCCCAGCGCCATCCCGACCGGGACGGTGAAGACCGTGAAGACGACGGTGTTGCGCAGCGTCTCCCAGAACACCGCGTCCTGCGCGAGGGCCAGATAGTTGTTGACGCCCAGCCAGGTCGCCTTGCCCAGCGACCCGAGCCGCTGGAAGCTGATGACCACCGCCAGCACCAACGGGACCAGCAGGAACACCAGCGCCAGCAGCAGGTTGGGCAGCAGGAAACCGCCGGCGGCGAGCGCGGTGCCCAGCCGCGCCCGGTTCCGGGGTCCCTTGCGGGGTTCCGGGGCGGCGGCGAGTCCCGCCGCCTCGGTCAACCCGGTGGTGGTGCTCAGGATCCCAGCGCCTGGTCGACGCCCTGGGCGAGGGCGGTGAGGGTGTCGGCGGTCGACTGACCGTTGAAGGCGAGCTCGAGCTGGTCGGCCAGCGTCGTGTTGATGGTGTTGAACGCCGGCAGCGTGGACTCGGCGACGATGCGGTCGGAGATGGTGGTGGCCTGCTGCGCGCAGATCGTCACCACGTCCGGGCGGTAGACGTACTGCAGCTCCTCCGACGCCAGCGTCTGCAGGGTCGGCAGCTCGATGGCCTGCTCGCAGAAGTACTTCATCATGTCCTCGGACACCAGGAAGCGCAGCCAGGCGGCGGCCAGATCGGCGTTGGCGGAGTCGCGGCGCGCCACGATGGCGTTGCCACCGAGATCGGCCGCGGCGGACTGGTCGCGCGGCAGGTACGTCGCCTTCCAGTCGCCCTTGTAGCCGTTGGTCGGGTCGGCGATCCCGGGCACCAGGAAGTCACCGATCATCGCCATCGGCACCGTCTGCGACAGGAAGAAGCTGTCGGAGTACTGGCTGGTCTTGATCTTGGCGGTCGGCGGGACCCAGCTCTTCTCGAAGAACCCCTTGGTGAAGTCCAGCGCCTTGGTCGCCGGGTCGGACGGGATGGCCGCCTTCGTCAGGTCGTCGGTCAGCAGCGTGCCGCCCGCCTGGTAGAGGAACGACAGCCAGCGGAACGCCCCGGCCTGCGTCCACGGGTAGGCGAACGGGAACTTGGTGTCCGGCAGCGACGCCCGCAGCTTGGTGGCGACCTCGGAGAACTCGTCCCACGTCCACGCCGCGTCCAGCGAGTCCGGTACGGAGGTGATGCCCGCGGTCTCGAACGCGGCGGTGTCGTAGATGACGCAGCTGGTGTCGGTCTGGTGCGGCACGCCGTAGGGGACGCCGTTGAACTTGACCGCGTTCCACAGCGCGGGCAGGAACGCCTCGGTCTCGGCGGTGGTGAAGTACGGCGTCATGTCCAGCAGCAGGTCCTCGCTGGAGTACTTGCCGATGGTGGTGTAGTCGACCCGGAACACGTCCGGGGCGTTGCCGGCCTGGAAGCCGCGGTCGATACCGGAGAAGAAGCCGTCGTAGGGCGAGACCTTGAACTCGACGGTGGCGCCGGGGTTGGCCGCCTCGAACTTCTCCTTGGCGTAGGTGAAGCCCTTCAACTCACCCTCGCTGCCGCCCCAGAACGCGAACGAGATGGTGCCGGTCGGGGTGCTCGACGGGCTGGCCTTGGCGCCGGCCGACTCGGTACTGCCGGTCTGGGTGTTGCCGGCGGGCGGCCCGCCGACGCCGGTGCTCTCGTCCGAGCACGCGGCGAGGCCCAGCAGAGCGGCACTGCCGAGGGAGGTCTGGATGAAGTGGCGGCGGGAAAGAGGCATGGGACCTGGGTTCTCCTCAGGTGCGGGTGGTGCCGGGAGTCGGACCATTCGAACGGATGTGCGGGTGCGGTGGACTACCGCATGGTAGGCGGATGTGGATGCACCGCGGGTGAGGTGCAGATCAGGATGATTCCGGGAGTCGTTGGACGGCGTGTCGGCGTGGCTCGCGGTAGAGCGGGTACAGCTCGCCGACCGTGGCGTCGACGCGGTCGCGGTCGATCCACACCGGTCCGCCGAGCCGCCGGCGGGCGTCCGGGGTGAGGTGCAGGGCCGCCTGGGACGCGGTGGTCGGCTCGCCCCGCCCGACCAGCGGGCTACCGCGGTCGAGCAGCCGCCGCGCGACGCGCTCGCCGATGCGCAGGTAGGACAGCGTCTCCACTTCCAGCCCCGGCACCAGTACCTTCGCGGCGACGATGTCGCCGGTGCGGCCGGTGGCGACCAGCACGTCGAAGTCGGCGAGACGCTCGAGCATGAGGTCCAGCAGCGCGGCGGGGGTGGTGTAGCGGGACTGGTCGACCGTCGGGAGATCGGCGAGCGGGACCGTGCGCCGGTGCTGCAGCAGAGTCGGTTCGAGCAGCTCGCGCAGCTCGGCGGTGGACCGGGTCGACCAGTCGCGCATGGTGTGCAGCGCGCGCGGCTCCTGCGGCCCGATGGTGAGGGTCTGTTCGTGGGCCCAGTACTCGGGGAGCAGCCGGGCGACCTCGTCGGCCGGACCGAAGGCGAACGCCTTGCGCGCGCGGGACGAGGCGTACTCGAGCAGCGCCTTCGTCACCGCGACCTGCGGATCGGGGTGGGCGGCCTCCCCCATCGACGCGATCGCCGTCGCCGGGGCGTCCGGGGCGTCGTCGCGGGCGGCGACGTAGACGACGGTGGCGAACTCCGTCGAGGCGAGCTTGACCTGCGGTGCGAGGCCGACGGCACGGAAGCGGTCCAGCGTCGCGAGCGCGTCCGGGTCGGTGAGGCCCGCCAGGTCGACCACGACACCCTCGTCCAGCGCCCGGAACGACACGGTGTCGCCGTCGCGCTGGACGAGTTCCAGCAGTGCGTGCCCGACGGCGCGCTCGACGGTGTCACCGGCGCCGAGGCCGTTGCCGATCGGGGTGATGAGCGGCTCGTACCCGTCGGGGAGACCGCCGCCGGAGGTGACGAACTCGATCGGGACCAGCACCTCGTCGCCGGTGCGGTACCGGGTCATCGGCACCCAGGCGCGACGCATCGCCGGCGTGTACGGGGAGCCGGCCGGCAGCGTCAGCGTGACCGGATCGACGGCCCGATCGGCGAGCTCGGCGTAGGAGCCCCAGGTGACGTCGAGGGCGGCGACCGCGTCGGCCATCACGACCTGCTCGGCGAGCTCTCCCAGCGCCCCGATGGCGGCGGCGTCGCCGGTGGTGCCGTAGCCGACGCCGTTGGCGGACGCGCCGTCCGGGGACTCCCAGCCGGCGGTCGCGACCGGGATGCCGATGCGGTCGAAGGCGTCGAGCCGGTACTCGGTGAGGGTGCCGGTGGCCGACAGCGCGGCCCGGTAGGCGGCGAGCACGTCCGCCGGGCCGGTCGTGACCGTGGTCGTGACATCTGTACTGCCGGCGGTCATGGCACTCCTCGTCGCGTCACCCGCCGAACGGAGGGGCCACGGCGGATCATTCCGGTTTATGACGACGGTGTAAACCGCGTGACGGGTGGTGATGCTGTTGCGGCCGCGGTGAGCGGGGTCCGGGGTGGGCCCGGGTGGGGCCTGGCCGCTTCGCAGCCGGTGTGCCGTCGTCGCTGCCGGTCGACCCGGTCGCGCCGGCAGCGGCGACGCCGGACCCGCAGCGCACGGCACACCCGGCACGCCGTCGCATACCGTGTGTCAGCCGAGCACCTGCAGCAACAGGTGCGCCGGCGACACAGGCGACGCGAAGGCAGCCGCGCGGCCGCTTCGCGACCGGACCAGCAGTCTCGCGACCACAGCAGCGGTCGCGAAGGTGGGGCAACCGTCGCGGAGACAACCGACGG
>JBQGEH010000080.1:0-5484 GCA_052039515.1 Nakamurella sp.
ACCAAGGCGGGGTGACATCCCCTACATGCACGGACAGGGCACGCGGCACCTCGCCGGCCCGCCCGACATCGGCGTCAATGCCACGAAAGCGGTGGGCGCGGTCGGCCAGCCGGCGAGTGATGTCCTGGGCGGGTGCCATTCCCGGCTGCGAGCGCGCCGCGACGACGCAGGGGAGTATCGGCCTCGTGACCTGCAGCAGATGAGAGCGCCGGGGAGCTGAGTCCGGCGGGTCACTCCGGCGGCGGCTCCTGCTGGCCGGCGGCTGCCCGGCGGGCCGGGTCGCGGCGGCCGCGTTCGCGGGCGGCGACCAGCAGTCCACCTCCCGCGGCCAACGCGGCCAACGCCAGCGCGACCGGAGTGGTCGGGTCGAATCCGGTGTTCGGCAGCGAGTCGGCGGCCCGAGCCGTTCCGGTCTCCGTGGTGGACCGGGCAGGAGTCGGCGGGGTGGCGGCGGGGGTTCGCGTCGAACCCTTCGCGGGCAGGCCCGCGGCCGGCGTCGGCGTCACCGCGGGGGAGGACGACACCGTCGCCGAGGTCGGGTCGGGACTGCTGGGGTCGGGCGACGACGGCACGGTCGGGTCCGGTGTCGACGGCGCGGTCGGATCCGGACTGGTGGGCGGGACGGTCCCGGAATCCGGATCGGGACCCGACACCAGCATCAGCTCCCGGCGGCCGGACGGCCGACCCCACCGGGCGAGGATCGCCGAACCGGCGGCGACCACGGCGGCCCAGTCCTGCTGCTGCGTGGCCCGCCAGCGACCACTCCCCCGGTCGAAAGCCACCACGGTGCCGTCGGTGTCGCGGCTCCACCACCAACCGGCCCGGATCCGCGCGACGTCGGTGGGGGTGCCGAAGACGACGGGTAGGGCGGCCACGGCCAGGTCGGGCACTGGCGCCGATCGCACGGCCGATCCGGTCGGCACCGCTGCGGCGGCCGCGGCGGCGGGACCGCCGATGGCGACCGCCACCGCGAGGCCACCGCCGGCCGCGGCGGCGAGGCTCAGGAACGTCCGACGGGACACACCACGGGGAGAAGCGCCATCATCGATGAGGGTGCCCGGTTGCGGGATCCCGGCTGGCACGACGCTTCTCATCAGTCGACGATCCCCAGGACATCAGCGGTGAAACCCAGGATGTTGCCGACGGCACCGAGAATCCACTTGGAACCGTAGACGTAGATGTCCGTCGCCTCTCCGGGACAGAGCACGACGAAAATCTCGATGATGCTGGACGCCGCGCCCAACACATTGCCGGCGATGACGATCCCCGGGGCCTTGGGGGCATCGCGATAGGTGGACGGGAAAAAACCGGCGTAGAGGCTGGACATGATCAGCATGCCCGTGGCCATCACGGCATCGAAAGTCTCTTGGAACGGGATGTCGTAGAACAGGCCGGCGTATCCCCACGCCAGCGGTAACGCAGCCAGCGTCCAGTAGGCCGAGTCGGCATCGGTCCAGTCCGACCCGATGAAACTGGTGGCGAACCCCAGCCCGTAGGCACAGACGTCCAGTCCGAAGTCGATGCGGAAGATCACGCCGCTCGGATCCTGCGCATTGTCCGGGTCGGGCGTCAAGGTCAGGGCGAAGATGTCGGCGATCAGCGCGAGATCGGCCGCCGCGAAGGCAGCCACACCGAGCAGGATGCCCTTGGCCTCGGCCGCCGACGCTGTCGCGGTGAGACCCGCCGTCGGTGTTGCGGTTTCGGGCGGCGGGGTGGGAGATCCGGTGATGAGGTCCAGCATGAAGGTGGCCGGGAAGGCGGCCAGCAGGGCGACGAGGTCGAGGACACTGAGGTCGTCCCCGGTCACCGACCGGTAGAGCGCGGAGACGAACGGGATGTCGATGGGTTCGGCCAGCCAGCTGCCGATCTGACCCACCAGGGCGTCGAGCAGCGTGATGATCGCCGGGACGAGCGCGCGCACGAGGGCCAGACCGTCTTCGGCCAGCACCTCGAAGACCGCCAGCAGGTCGGCCAGGCCGGTGCTGAGCAGGGTGCGGGGGTCGGTGATGGCGTCCTGTAGGGAGGCCAGCTGGGTCCTCAGCTGCGTCGGGAAGTTCGCGAACGAGGTGGCCACGACGTCGTCCAACGTCTGCAGGAAAGCCTCGATGGCCTGGGTCGCCACCGTCGGATCGACCGCCGCCACTCCCCCCAGCGACCGTCCGACCGACGCCGGGGTGGATGTCGCGGTGCCGCCGTTCTCCTGCACCTTCTGCTGGAGCCAGCGCCCCTGGCCCGAGGTGTCGGTGCCGCCGTAGCTGTAGCCGTTGCCGGCCGGGGCCGCGGCCGACCGGGGGCTCTGCACGCTCTGCCCCTGCAGCCCCTGACCGGGGGCGGTCAGGGTCGGCGCCACCTTGCCGGTGAACCCCGCGGCCACGCCGTCGGTGAGGCTGCTCTGCCCGCTGCCGATCCGCGCCGCTTCCTGACTCACCCAGGACTGCAGACGGTCCAGCATGCCGGGCTCATTGGTCGGGCTTTCTGGCTGGGTCGGGTCGTACGACTGGTTGATGACGGCCGCCGCGATGATGCGGTGGTTGGTGACGAAGTTTTCCCACTGGAACAGGGTGGACAGCCACTGGATGACGGCCCGGATGTCGGTGACGACCTGCTTGAGGAAGCCGACCACCACGGAGACGGCGTCCTCGAGCGTCGTGATCGTCAGCTCGTAGGTGTTCTCGGCGGCGTGCAGAACGGCGGTGACCCCGTCCTTCGTCGCCTGCCAAGCCACCTTGAGCAAGTGTTCGCCGCCGTCGATCACGTTGTCGACGAACGCACCGATGTCGCTCAGCACCCCGCCGACGGCCGCCGGTCCGAGCGGAATGCCCAGCAGATCCGTTGCTGGACGGGTGATGTCGGAGTCTCCAGGGGTGTACACCGGCTGACCGGAGGACAGGTCCAGGGTGAAGGTGGCGTCGACCCCGGGCACCCAGGCCCGGCTGGTCGACGCGGTGGCGTCCGGGAAATGCACGACGTTCGGCATCCCGGTGGGGTCGGCGATGTACCGGTTTGACGCTGAGGCAGCGCCGGGGAGCCGCGCGGCCACACCCGACCCGGTGGTTCCGGCGGGGGCGCCCACGGTGTTGCGGATGGTCGATGCGATGGCCGTCAGTGCCTCGGGTGACGAGAACGTCGAGGCGATCAGCGGAGCGCCGTCGTAACCGGTGGCCTGGTCGAGATAGCGCACGGCCGGCGCCGTTCCCGGTGCCGCGTCGGCGGTGCTGCTGCCCTGCACGGTGGCCAACGTGGTCAAGTGGTCGTGGTCCGGGTAGACCACGATCACCTCACCCGGGTCCATGAACGTGGCCCACAGGTACAGCGGCGGGCAGGCGACATTGGGTGTGCTGCCGGGGTTCCCGTCGGCGAACGCACTCACCGCCAGGGTCAGGCTGCCGGACGTGTCGGTCTGCAGCCACATCGGTTGCTGGGGGCCGATTTCGACCGGTCGACCGAGTTGTCCGGGCAGGTTGACCAGGTACACCGGGTCGGCCGACCACACCTGGACGGACTGCCGGATCCGGCGGTTGCCCAGCTCGTCGGTCCGCGAGACCGTCACCCGGTACGAGGTGTCGCTCCCGGTCGGGGCGCCGGAGGCCGGGATGTCGTAGTCCTCGACGATGAGCGTGGTGGCGACGGTGAACTCGTGCACCACGTTCTGCATGTTGACCGCGTAGATGTTCTGGCTGCCGTAGAAGTACGCGACCCCGTTCTGGATTCCCTCGGCGAACAGGATGGTGTCGGCGTCGGGGACGTCGAAGGTCACCAGATCGGCGCCCTGTCCGGCGGTGTCGAGGCAGAGGAACGCCGGGGCCACGCTGACCCCGTCGCCCTGGTTGGCGAAGTAGAGCACCGCGTCCTGCACGATGAAGGCGTCGGTGGTGATGGCGCTGCCGGTGTCCGCCCGCCACAGTTCGTCGCCGGTGGCCAGATCGAGGGCGATCACGATGCCGTCGGAGACGCCGACGCACACCGTGCTACCAATCACCGCCGGTGTGCACAGGACGGCCTCGCCGGAGACCTGCTTCTGCCAGGTAGCGACCCCGGTGGTCGCGTCCACCGCGGCGATCCAGCCGTCGGAGGCCGGAATGACCAGCCATCCCCCGCCCGCGGCCGTCCCCGAGGCCGGCGTGCCGAAGGCCAGGCCGGCGCTGACCGACAGCGGGCCGGTGGGGGCGTCGGCCAACCGGAAGTCCCAGCGCCCGCTGCCCTGTGGCGCAGAGGTGACGTCGACGGCGATCACCCCGGCCCCGCCGCCGGTGCGATCGATGCCGATGAAGGCGGTACCGCCCACCACGAGTGGGTCCGTGAGCAGGTCGGCCCCACCCAGGTCCAACTGATAGGTGCCCACGGTCTGCCCGTCGATCGAGGTCCAGACCAGCAGGGCGGTGGGATCGCCGTCGGGATCGGGGTCGCCCACGGTGCCGATGTACACCACGCCGCCGCTCACCACCGGGCGGGTCAGTAGCGCCGTCGACTGCGGCACGAGCAACGGACCCGGGGCCACTCGGGTCCCTGTGGACGTGTCGACGAGGTGGATCTCGGGTCGACCGTCGCCGACCGCGGACTGCACGCCGACGAACAGGACGCCGCCGGCCACGGTCAGGGCGGCGGGGACCACGGCCTGTTCGAGCTGGGTGTTGGCCTGCACGTCGTAGGTCCATTGCACTGCGCCGGTGCGCGGGTCGGCCGACCGCACCACCGTGGTCGGCGCCCCGGCGGAGTCGACACCGTGTTCGGCCCAGGCCAGACCCACCCCCGTGACGACCGGTCCGGACGGGGCGATGCCAGGGGTCGGGACCGTCCAGACGTCTCCGGCGGGCGGGGCGGCCGGTGCAGCCGCGGCGACCACGGACGCCGCCCCGGTCAGCGCGCCGACGGCCCCGGTCACCGCGTTGGTCGGTACCAGCGTCGCCGGCCGGGCCGGGTCCGCACCGGCCAGGGTGGCCAGGGCGACCAACCCGGGTTGCGCGCCGGTGAGGGCCACGAACCGGAAGCCCTGGATGTCCGCCAGGCTGCGGACGGTGTTCCACACCCGGACCTGCGTCATCAGCCCGGTGAGGGCCTGTGCGCCACTGGTGTCCACCCCCAGCAGCAGGCTCGTGCCGGACTGCAGCGGCGCGGCGAACTGGTAGGAGTCCGCAGTGGGCACGCCGTCCTTCACGATCGTGACCGTGCCGCGGTCGAAGACGACGGCCAGGTGGTGCCATTGCCCGTCGGCGATCGGGGTCGTGTCGGTGCCCGAGTAGGACCCGCCCCAATAGAAGCCGACCCGGCCACCTCCGTCGGAGGTGATCCGCGGCGCCACGTCGTCGCCGTCGGTGAGGTCCAGCAACGTCTGCGGCGTCTCCGCCGTCGACGGGTCGATCTGCACCCAGAACTCGATGGTGGCGGCGTCGGTGGTGATCGCGGCCGCAGCGGTGAGCTCGACCCGGTCCTGGGTGCCACCGGTCAGCCGGTACGCGCAGGTCGGCGCGGCGGGCAGATCGCCCC
>JBQGEH010000081.1:0-11478 GCA_052039515.1 Nakamurella sp.
AGGATCCTGCTGGGCGGGGCGAACCTGTTCCGTTTCGAGGACCAGATCGACCGGATCACCGCCGTCGACGTCGCGCTGCAGGTCGGCGCCGCGGACCAAGCATCGGCCTCGGTGTCCTGCGAGAAGGGCAACCGGGTGCAGCAGCTGGGCACCTACAGCTCGGTGACGCAGACCGGCGCCGGTCAGGGCGACCTGCAGGAGGATCCCGACGGGTCATTGAGTTTCGCGACCGTCCTCGGCGACCGCCGGTTCGAACTGGAGTACGCCGGCCGGACGAGGGGCTATCCCTACACCGGTTCCCGCTGCCGCGTCGTCGCCTTCCAGGGCGCGCAGCCGGCCTCGGTGACCGTGCAGCCCGGCGGCACCGTGCTCGAGGGCCCCGGGTCGTTCCTGTTGACCGGGACGGCCCGCCCGGTGAGTCCGCCGTCGACATCGCTGACCGTCGCCTCCGGGGTGCCGGCACCTGACGCCGGGGACGCGACCCTGGTCGTACGGACCACGGCCTCCGGTGCGGGGGCCGCCTTCGCGAACGTGCCGACCAGCGTCAGCGTCACCTGCCTGGCCCCCACCGACGTCGCGACCCCGGTCGCGCGCACCCTGTCGCTACCGGCCGGCGGCGGCTCGGCGTCGGTCGGTGGTGTGCCGGTGGGGTCGTCCTGCGTGGTGCGTGAGGGTGTCAACGGCGGCGCCGCCGCGGTCGTCCACACCCCGGACCCGGCGGCCGCACCCGGATCCGTCACCACGCTGGAGTCCGGTGTCCAGCTGGTCGCCGTCCCGGGCGAGCAGGTCGTGACGATCGACTCCCGCTACGACACCGCCCCGCTGACGCTCGTGCTGACCCGGGACGGCACCGACGCCGGCTCCGCCCGCCCCGCGTCCGTCATCGGCCTGCGCTGCACGTTCAACGGCCGACCGCTGACCGTCCCCGGCGTCACCGACGTCGACCACCTGTTCACCGTCGCCGGCACCCAGGTGTTCGACGGGCTACCGGTGGGCGCGGTGTGCGCCGCAGCCCCGTTCACCGACCTGGCCACCGGGCTCTCGACGTCCGCACCGGTGACGGTGACCGCCGACGGCGCGACCGCGACGGTCGCCGAGACGTGGTCGGTCGGCTCCGTGACGGCGCGGGTGGCGGTCACCGGTGACACCGGCACGCTGGCCGAGGGCGCGGTGAAGCTCGTCGTGCAGTGCCTGCCGCCGCGAGCCGGGACGCCGCCGCTCCGGCCCTTCGGCGACACCCCCCTGGTGGTGACCGCCGCCACCGGCTTCACCACCCCGGCGTTCACCGCACCGGCCGGCTGGTCCTGCGGAGCGGCGCTGGTCGGTCGGCCCGCCACCACGAGTGCGTTCACCGACCCGCGGTCGGTGGTCGTCGCCGACGGTGCGGTGGACGAGCTGCTGGCCACGCTCGACGTGACCGCACCCGCCGCACCGAGCGGCCCGACGACTCCGTCCGGGCCCGCCGGCGGCGGCACGGCCGCCGGACCCACCCTGGCCAGCACCGGGGTCGGGGTGCCGGCGACGACCGGCATCGCGCTGGCGTTGCTGGCCCTGGGCGTCGCCCTCGTCGTCGGCGCCCGACCCGGTCGCGGGCGGCGGCAGGGGTAGCGGCGCGGTCAGTTCGCTCGCAGCGTCAGCAGGGTGATCTCGTTGGGCGCGAAGATGCGGAACGGCGGACCCCAGAATCCGGAGCCGCGGCTGGTGTAGAGCTGCGTCCGCTCACCGTGCCGTGAGAGCCCCTGCAACGCGCCCTGTTCGGCCCGCACCAGCAGGTGGAACGGCCACATCTGACCGCCGTGGGTGTGCCCGGAGATCTGCAGGTCCACCCCGGCCGCCTGTGCGAGCGCGACCTGCTTCGGCTGGTGGGACAGCAGCAGGACCGGCACGTCCGCCTCGATGCCGGTCAATGCGCGGGCCAGGTCGGTGCCGTGCCCGGTCACCCCGGACCCGGCCGCGGTCCGGTCGTCCACGCCGGCGACGGCGAGGGTGGCCCCACCCCGCCGGACGAGCAGGTGGCGGTTGCGCAGCACCGTCCAGCCCAGCTCCTCCAGGTGCGCCGTCCACTCCGCGGCGCCGCTCATGTACTCGTGGTTGCCGGTGATGTAGACGCGACCCTCGCGGGCGGTGATCCCGGCCAGCGGCGCCGCCTGCTCCCGTCGGGCGGCGACGCTCCCGTCGGCCATGTCCCCGGCGTGCGCGACCAGGTCGGCGTCCAGCTCGGAGACGCGCGCCGCCACCCGCTCCGACCAGCGGCGCCGGTCCAGCGGACCGAAGTGGGTGTCGGCGATCACCGCGACCCGGAAACCGTCCAGACCGGCGCCGAGCCGGGGGAGGCGCACGTCGACGTGTCGCACCGGCGGCACCCGCATCGCCTGCCGATGGCCCCAGACCAGCAGACCCACCGTCCAGACCAGGATGACGACCGTGATCCAGCGCAGCACCGCCCGGTCGGCGCCGGCGATCGCGGCGATCAGCTGCACCGCACCGCCGATCACGCTCCAGGCGAACAGCTGCCAGACCACGCCCAGCCACACGTCACCGGCCACCGCTGCCCGGTCGTCGTGCCGGGCGCCGTGGCCGCGCCACATGGTCAGCGGGAAGGCGACCGCGGCCACCACGGCCAGCACCCCCGCGACGACCGTCACCCCGGTCGGCCACCCCGGTACCGCCGCCAGCACCAGCCACGGCACGCCGTGCAGCAGGGTCAGGACCGTGGCCAGCACGGTGCCGAAGACCAGTCGTCGCCTCGCCGGCATCCCACACTCCCCGTGGCCGGCACGTCACCGACCCTCAGGCCGAACGCGCGTCGCGCCGGCGGTGTTCCCGCCCGGTCAGGCCGTCAACGTCGGCTCGTCCGGCGCGGACAGGCTGAGCACCGCCCCGACCACGGCCGGGGTGTCCACCAGCCGCGCCTCGAGGTCCCGCAGCCGCACCGCGAGCCGCGATTCCTGGTCGTCGCCGGTCAGGTCGACGTCGGCGATCACGCTGACCCGCCGCGGCCCGACGATGTCCAATCGCAGGTAGGTCACCCGGGCGACCTCCGGCATCGCGGTCAGGGACGCGATCGCCGCGGCCCGCACCCGCGGGTCGACGACCTCGCCGACGAGGAACCGGCGGTTGCGGTTGATCAGCACGATGGCGACCACCCCCAGCAGCACTCCGATGAGGATGGAGGCGATCGCGTCCGGCACCGGCGACCCGGTGACCTGGTGCGCCGCGAGCCCCGCGCCCGCGATCAGCAGCCCGGTGAGGGCGGCCGCGTCCTCGGCGAACACCGCCCGCAGCGTCGGGTCGGAGGTGATGAGCACGTGTTCGATGAGGTCGCGCTGCAGCGACCCCGCCTCCCGTCGGGCCTGCCGTACCGACTGCAGGAACGACACCCCCTCCAGCACGAACGCGACCGCCAGCACGATGTAGCCGATGAGGTAGTCCTCGGCCGGCGAGGGGTCGAAGAGCTCGGAGATCCCGTGCGTCACCGACACCGCCGACCCCGCCGCGAACAGGCCCAGGGCCGCGAACAGCGACCAGACGTACGCCTCCCGGCCGTAGCCCAGCGGGTGGCTCTCGTCGGCGGCCCGTCGGGAACGGCGGTCGGCGACCAGCAGGAAGATCTCGTTGCCGGCGTCGGCCCAGGAGTGCGCCGCCTCCGCCAGCAGCGACGACGACCCGGTGATCATCGCCGCGACCGTCTTGGCCACCGCGATGAGCAGGTTCGCCACGAACGCCACCAGCACGGTCAACAGGCTCTCCCCACCGGCCGGCTCCGGCGGGTCGGTGACGGGGGACCGGGAGCGGGACCGGGAGCCGGCACCGGACGGGTCGCCGTCCGGTGCGGTGGAGAGGGAGAACGTCACCGCAGCTGTCTACCCGGGGGGCGCGGGTACCCCACATCGGGGTGGCCACGACGCGGCACCGGAGGCGCCGCAGGCGGTTTGGTAGGTTGAGGACTTCGCGCACCACCGTGCAGTCCAGAGCTTGGAGTTCCCCCGCGCATGATCACCCGGATGATCAGGCACCGATGATCACCTCCTGGATCGGACTGGGTGTCGGCCTCGTCCTGATCGCGTTCACCGCCCTCTACGTCGCCGCCGAGTTCAGCCTCATCACCGTCGACCGGGCCACCGTCACCCGGCAGGCCGCGGACGGGGACGCCGGAGCGCAGTCCCTGCTCACCGGTCTGCGGTCGCTGTCCACCCAGCTGTCCGGAGCCCAGGTCGGCATCAGCCTCACCACCCTGGCGCTCGGTTTCGTCATGCAGCCCGCCCTCGCCGACCTCATCGGGGCGCCGTTGGGCTGGATCGGGCTCGGCGAGGCGGCGTCGGTGACCGCCGCCGTGGTCATCGCCCTGGTCATCACCAACGTGCTGTCGATGGTGTTCGGCGAGCTGGTGCCCAAGAACCTCGCGATCGCCGAGCCGATGGGCACCGCCAAGGCCGTGGTCGGGGCCTCCCGGATCTCGACGACCGTGTTCAAGCCGCTGATCTGGGCGCTCAACGGCACCGCCAACGGGGTGCTGCGGATGCTGAACATCGAGCCGCAGGAGGAGCTGCGGTCGGCGCGCTCGCCCGACGAGCTGTCCAGCCTGGTCCGCCGCTCCGCCGAGCAGGGCACCCTGGAGAACCGGACCGCCGGTCTGCTCGCCCGGTCGATCTCGTTCTCGGACAAGACCGCCGCCGACGTCCTCACCCCCCGGCCCCGGGTGCGGTTCATCAAGAGCGTCGAGACCGCGGACGACATCATCACCGCCGCGGCCGAGACCGGGCACTCCCGGTTCCCGGTCATCGGTGAGGACTCCGACGACGTCCTGGGCCTGGTGCACCTGAAACGCGCGGTGTCCATCCCGCGGGAGCAGCGCTCGCACGTGCCGGTGTCGGCGCTGGCGTCGGAGCTCCCGGTGGTGCCCGAGACGATGCCGCTGGACGCGCTGCTGGACCTGCTGCGCGAGCGCGGCTTCCAGATGGCGGTGGTCGCCGACGAATACGGCGGCACCGCCGGGGTGCTGACCCTGGAGGACGTCGTCGAGGAGCTGGTCGGCGAGATCACCGACGAGCACGACCCCAAGGCCCGCCGCGCGGAACGGCTGCCCGACCGGACCTGGCTGCTGCCGGGCATCCTGCGGCCCGACGAGGTCGCCGAGATCACCGGCGTGCTGCTGCCCGAGGCGGGTGAGTACGAGACCATCGCCGGGCTGGTGCTGGCCCGGTTGGGCCGGCTCGCCACCGACGGCGACTTCACCGTCGTCGAGGCGACCGTCCGGCACAGCGCCGCCCTCGGCGCGCTGGACTCCGGCCGGGACGACGCGCTGGCCCCGGACGAGCTGATGATCGAGGCCGGGTTGGCGCCCGCCGCCGCGGTGGCGAGCAGCTACGTGGCCGGGGCCGCCCGGGAGACCGACACCCCGGTCGCGGACGAGGACCACCGCACCCCGGCCGAGATCGCCGAGGACCGGGCCGAGTCCCGCCGGACCCACCCCGCCGCGCAGACCGCCACCGACATCGAACCCGACCCCGACGAGGACCTGCCGCGTCCGGCGTGGGTGCGGCTGGACGTGGTCAACCGGGTCGGCCACCGGATCGAGACGTTGCAGCTGTCGGCGATCGGGCTCCGCGAGGGCTGGGACGGTGAGGACGAGTGAGTCCCTGGTTCCTGGTGCTGTTGTCGGTGCTGCTGCTGTTCGCCTCCGCGTTCTTCGTCGCCGCCGAGTTCTCCCTGGTGTCCTCCCGCCGCAGCGTCATCGAGCCGCTCGCGGTGAACAGCAAGAGCGCCCGCTCCACGCTCAAGGCGATGGAGGACGTCTCGCTGATGATGGCGTGCGCGCAGCTGGGCATCACCGTCTGCGCGGTGCTGCTCGGGGCGCTCGGGGAGCCGGCCGTGGCGACCCTGCTCGAGCCGGTGTTCCACTCCCTGGGCGTCCCCGAGGGCTGGCTGCACCCGGTGGCGCTGACCCTGGCGCTGCTCATCGTGGTGTCGCTGCACGTGTCACTGGGCGAGATGGTGCCGAAGAACATCGCCATCGCGAGCCCCGAGCGGGTGGCGATGACGCTGGCCCCGGCGCTGCGGATGATCGCGCGCCTCCTCGGCCCCGTGCTGCGCGGCCTCAACCACGTCGCCAACGCCATCGTGCGGCTGCTCGGGTTCGAGCCCAAGGACGAGGTCGGCTCGGTGTTCACCCGCGAGGAGGTCGCCGGCCTGATCAGCGAGTCGTCGGAGGAGGGCCTGCTGGACGAGGACGAGAGCGGCCGGCTGACCAGCGCGCTGGACTTCGACACCGCCACCCTCAACGGCATCGTCGTCCCCGACCGGCAGGTGGTCACGGTGCCGCAGGGCGCCACCCCGGCCGAGGTCGAGCTGGCGTGCGCCCGCACCGGGTTCTCCCGGTTCCCGGTCCGCGCGCCCGACGGCCGCTACCTCGGGTACCTGCACATCCGCGACGTGGTCGGCCTCGACGAGGACGCCCGCGACCGGCCGGTGCCCACCGAACGGATCCGGCAGCTGCCGGTGCTGCCGCAGGACATCCCGCTGCGGGCGGCGCTGGACCAGATGCGGCGGGTCGGCGCGCACCTCGCGCAGGTGTCGCTGGCCGGCACCGGTACCCCGGTGTCCGCGGAACGCACCGGCGTGGTGATGCTCGAGGACGCCATCGAGACGTTGATCGGCGAGGTCCGCGACGCCACCCGCAAGCACCGCGGCTGAGCGGAGTTCTCCCCGAATCGGGAAGGGAAGTGCCCGCTCAGCGGGCTTTTTCCGCCACGATCCCGGCGTCGTGGACCCTGTCCGTGGGCGCCGTCGGTCAGGGCTCTCGCCCCGCAACAGGCTCTCGCCCGGCAACGACGAACGTCCCCCACCCCGGGACGGGGTGAGGGACGTCGGTGGGTGGTGCGTCAGCTGCCGAAGGCGTTCTTGGCCGCGTCCTTGACGTTCTCGCCGGCCTGCTTGGCGTCGGACTTCGCCTGATCGCCCTGGCCCTGCGCCTGCAGGTCCTGGTCGTCGGTGGCCTTGCCGGCCGCCTCCTTGGCCTTGCCGGTCACGTTCTCCGCCGCATTGCTGATCTTGTCTCCGAGCGACATGTCATACCTCCGATGGACAGCTTTCGCGGACTCTGGTCACGATGCCCCACGTTGCGACGACCGAAACACCGCGCCGATGCGCTCCGGGTGAATGACGCCCCTCCGACGGTGACGCGACGCCGGCCCGGGCCGAGGCCGCACCGGGCCTAGCCTGTCCCCATGCGCATCGTCATCGCCGGTGGCCACGGTCGGATCGCCCTATTGCTCGCCCGCCGGCTCCGCGACCGGGGACACACGCCCGTCGGGTTGGTCCGCAACCCCGACCACGCCGCCGACGTCATGGCGGCCGGTGCCGAGCCGGTGGTGCTGGACCTGGAGTCGTCGTCGGTGGACGACGTGGCCGCCGTCCTGACCGGCGCCGACGCCGCGGTGTTCGCCGCCGGCGGGGGACCGGCCAGTGGCGCGGCCCGCAAGCTCACCGTCGACCGGGACGGCGCCGTCCTGCTCGCCGACGCGGCCGTCGCCGCCGGGGTCAGGCGGCTGGTGGTCGTCTCGTCGATGGGCGCGGACGACTTCGGCCCGGCCGAGGGGCTGGACGAGGACGTGCGGGCCGACCCGGACATCGACGTGTTCACCGTCTACCAACGGGCGAAGGGGGCCGCTGACGCCGCCGTCCGGGCCCGCGACCTGGACTGGACGATCGTGCGGCCGGGCGGCCTGACCGACGACGACCCGACCGGCACCGTCACGATCGCCGCCCGTACCGGGCGGGGCACCGTCCCGCGCGCCGACGTCGCCGAGGTCCTCGCGACCGTGCTGGACGGGGGGCTCGCGGTCCACCGGCAGTTCGAGGTGATCAGCGGCGCGGACACCGTGGACGCGGCGTTGCGCCGACTCTGACCGCCCCGCCGCCGGGGCTGCGACGGCGCCGCCACCCGGACGCATAGGGTCGAGGGCATGCAGCGCCGAATCATGGGGATCGAGACCGAGTTCGGGATCACCTGCACCTTCAAGGGGCAGCGCCGGCTGAGCCCCGACGAGGTCGCCCGGTATCTCTTCCGCCGCGTCGTGTCGTGGGGGCGCTCGTCCAACGTCTTCCTGCGCAACGGGAGCCGGCTGTACCTGGACGTCGGTTCGCACCCCGAGTACGCCACCGCCGAGTGCGACGACCTGCACACCCTGATCGCCCACGACAAGGCCGGCGAACGCATCCTGCAGGACCTCGTCGTCGACGCCGAGGCGCGGCTGCAGGAGGAGGGCGTCGGCGGCGACATCTACCTGTTCAAGAACAACACCGACTCGGCCGGCAACTCCTACGGCTGCCACGAGAACTACCTCATCGCCCGGCAGGGCGAGTTCTCCCGCATCTCCGACGGGCTCATCCCGTTCCTGGTCACCCGGCAGCTGATCGTCGGCGCCGGCAAGGTGCTGCAGACCCCGCGCGGCGCCACCTACTGCCTGTCGCAGCGGGCCGAGCACATCTGGGAGGGCGTCTCCTCGGCGACCACCCGGTCGCGGCCGATCATCAACACCCGCGACGAGCCGCACGCCGACGCCGAACGGTTCCGCCGACTGCACGTCATCGTCGGCGACTCCAACATGAGCCAGACGACCACCCTGCTCAAGGTCGGCTCGGCCGCGCTGGTGCTGGAGATGATCGAGGCCGGGGTGCCGCTGCGCGACTTCACCTTCGAGAACCCGATCCGGGCGATCCGGGAGATCTCCAACGACCTGACCGGCCGCAAGGAGGTCAAGCTGGCCGGGGGTGGCGTGGTCAGCGCGCTGGACGCCCAGCAGGACTACTACCAGCGGGCGGTGGACTTCGTCGCCCGGCGCGGCACCGACCCGGTCACCGACCAGGTGATGGACCTGTGGGGACGCACGCTGCGCGCGGTGGAGACCGGCGACCTGTCCACCATCGACACCGAGATCGACTGGGCCATCAAGAAGAAGCTCATCGACCGGTACGCGCAGAAGCACCAGCTGGAGCTGACCAGCCCACGGATCGCCCAGATCGACCTCGCCTACCACGACGTCCGGCCGGGGCGCGGGCTGTACTCGCTGCTGGCCGCCCGGGGGATGGCCCGCACCGTCGTCGACGACGCGATGATCGAGGACGCGATGACCGTCCCGCCGCAGACGACCCGGGCCAAGCTCCGCGGCCGCTTTGTCGCCGCCGCCCAGGACGCCGGGCGCGACTACACCGTGGACTGGGTGCACTTGAAGCTCAACGACCAGGCGCAGCGGACCGTGCTGCTGAAGGACCCGTTCAAGTACATCGACGACCGGGTCGACAAGCTGATCGAGTCGATCTAGTGGCGGGTGGTGCCGGTGCCGTCCGGTAAGTCCGCCGCCAAGGCCGAACGGCTGCTGAACCTGGTTATCGCGCTGCTCAACTCGGAGCGGTTCCGCGACGTGAGCTGGATCCGGGAGAAGGTCGAGGGCTACCGCGACGCGGCCAACGACGAGGCGTTCTTCCGGATGTTCGAACGCGACAAGGTCGAGCTGCGCGACCTCGGCATCCCCCTGCAGACGTCCGCCGACGGCGCCTACCGGATCCCGCCGGGTGAGTACGCGCTGCCCGAGATGACGTTCACGCCGGGGGAGAAGGCCGCCCTCGCGCTGGCCGGGAGGCTGTGGGAGACCAGCGTCCTCGGTGAGGCCGGGTCCGGTGCGCTGCGCAAGCTGGCCGACGCCAGCGGTGACCGGCTGGCCGCGTCCCGGCTGCCGCTGCAACCGCGGGTGCGTACCTCCGACCCGGCGTTCGCGCCGCTGTACGCGGCGGTGCAGGCGCGGCAGGCCGTCGGCTTCGCCTACCGCAAGGACCCGTCCGGGCCGGTCGAGACCCGCCGGGTGCAGCCCTGGGGCCTGGTCAGCTGGAAGGGCCGCTGGTACGTGGTCGGCCGCGACACCGTCCGGGACGAGCCGCGCACCTTCCGGTTGTCCCGGATCGCCGGCGAGGTCAGCCGGGTCGGCCGCGCCGGTGCGGTCACCATCCCCGCCGACGTCGACCTGCTCGCGCTGGTGGCGGGCACCCAGTCGCCGCCGGAGACGCGGACCGCGACCGTCCAGCTCGCCGCCGGGGCCGGCGCCGGGTTGCGGCGGCGGGCCACCCCCGCCGACGACGCGGACGGCACCCTGCCCGGGTTCGACCGGCTCACCGTCCCCGTCGACCACCTCTGGGACACCGCCCGGTCGCTGGCCGCGCTCGGCCCGGACGCCGTCGTCGAGGCGCCCGCCGACCTGCGCGACGCCGTGATCCGGCTGCTCACCGAGGCGGCCGGTTCGGCGCCCCCGGAACCGGCCGGGCCCACCGACGAGGAGCTGTCGTGATCGGCGAGTCGGCCACCGAACGGCTGGCCCGGGTGCTGGCGCTGGTGCCCTACATCTCACGAAGGCCCGGAGTCGCGATCGCCGACCTGGCCGCCGAGTTCGGGGTCACCGACCAGCAGATCTCGAAGGACCTCGACCTGCTGATGGTCTGCGGGCTGCCCGGTTACTACCCGGACGACCTCATCGACGTCGTCCTCGCCGAGGACTCCGGGACCGTGTCGATCGCCTTCGACGCCGGCCTGGAACGGCCGGTGCGGCTCACCCACGACGAGGCCGTCGCGCTCACCGTCGCGTTGCGGGCGCTGGCCGGGCTGCCCGGGTTGGTCGACGCCGACAGCGTGTACTCCGCGCTGGCGAAGCTCGAGCAGGTCGGCGCCGGCGACAGCACCGGCGTGCTCGTCGAGGCGGCCGCGCCGGCCGCGGCGCTCGGCGTGGTGCGCGAGGCGCTGGAGCAGGGCCGCCAGCTGTGGATGCGCTACTACACCGCGTCCCGGGACGCGGTCAGCGAACGCACGGTCGACCCGCTGCGGCTGCTGGTCACCGACGGCCAGACCTACCTGGAGGCGTACTGCCACGAGGCGGCCGGGATCCGTCACTTCCGGGTCGACCGGATCGAGGAGGTCCGCGTCCTGGACGAACCGGCGCAGCAGCCGCTGCTGGAGATCGACGAGGTGCCGGAACGGATGTTCCACCCCGATCCGGCGGTGCCGTCGGTGACCGTGTCGCTGGCGCCGGAGCTGCGCTGGTTCGCCGAGTACTACCAGGCCGAGGAGCTGCCCGGGGAGCTGCCCGGCGGTGCCGGCGGACGCGTGCGGTACCGGATGCGGCCGTCCAGCGACGAGTGGCTGGTCCGGCAGGTGCTGTCGCTGGGGGGCGGCGCAGGCATCGAGGACCGTCCGGATCTGGCCGCCGAGGTCGCCCGCCGTGCCCGCGCCGGGCTCGCGCACTACGGCTGAGCCGGCGCGACGAGCCCCCGGTACACCGCAGAAGCCGAACGAGTGCGAGGACGCCCACCCAGCAGGGTTGGCGTCGTCCCACTCGGTCGGCTTCTGCGGTGTACCGGGGGCTCGTCGCGCCGGCTAAGCCGGAGTGCGCGAGCCCCGCGCGCCCCCGGCCGGCGCCCACGGCGGCCCGAAAC
>JBQGEH010000082.1:0-3996 GCA_052039515.1 Nakamurella sp.
TTTCGTGGTCGCCACGTTGCCGGCCTTGTCGGTCGCCCGGTAGGCGATCGCGTAGTTGCCCACCGTGTCGAAGCGGACCGGATCGGAGCCGACCGCCGTCCAGGCGCCGCCGTTGACCATGTACTCCACCGAGGCGACACCCGACACCGGGTCGGTGCCGGTGAAGGTGACCAGGACGGGGTTGCGCGGGGTTCCGGTGCCGGCGGGCCAGCGCACCGCCGTGGCGGTCGGCCCCGTCCGGTCGACCTTGTCGGTGAGCTCCGCGTCGCTGCCCGCCACCACGACGTTGCTGCGCAGCAGTCGGGTCTTGACGCTGTGGCTGCCGTTGCCCGAGATCGTCGTGGCCGTCGGGGAGGTCTTCCAGGAACCGCCGTCGACCGACTGCTGCACCGTGAACCCGGTCGAGCCCACCGGCACCGCGGCGGTGACCACCACCGCGGTGCGGTACCAGCCGTCCGCCGACACCGGGGCGGCCGAGGTCACGACCACGACGGCCTTCGGGTCGATGGCGGCCACCGCCGGGACCGTCACGGTGCCGGTCGCACTGACCCGGCCGACCTTGTCGGTGGCCCGGAACGCGACGACGTGGGCCTGATCGTCGACCACCACCGGAGCGGTGTAGGCGGTCCAGACGCCGCTGTCGACGCGGTACTCGGTCGAGGCGAGCCCCGACGACGCGTCCGCGGCGACGACGGTCACCGTGCGGCCGTTCAGCGTCCCCGACACGGTCGGCAGGTCGCCGTCGACCTTGACGGTCAGCGACTGCTCGGCGCTGTACTGCCCGTTGGTGCCACGGGCCCGGTAGGTGATGACGTGGGTGCCGGGGGGCAGCGGCACCGCCGAGGTCCAGGTGGTCCACGCGCTGCCGTCGATGCGGTACTGCAGCATCCCGTCACCGGCGACGGTGAGCGCCGCGCCCTCGCCGTACCAGCCGTCGGCTCCCGCCGCCGAGACCGACGCGGTCGGCGCGGTGCCGGTGTAGGTGAGCGGATCGACCGACTCCAGCGTCGGGATCACCGGCGCCATCGTGCCGTCGGCGTTGAAGGTCAGCTTGTCGATGGTGGTCTCGCGGTGCTGGCCGTCGCCACCGGGGATGGCGAAGCGGTGGTAGGCGATGTACCAGTCGTCGGTGCCGGGTACCTGGATGATCGAGTGGTGGCCGGTGGCGAGAATGCCGAGCTCCGGCCGTTTCTCGAGGATGACACCGCGGTACGTCCACGGTCCGTCGATGCTCGTCGACGTGGCGTAGCCGACCTTGTAGTTCGGCGAACCGGTGTCGTCGATCGACCAGGTCAGGTGGTACATGCCGTCGCGGTAGTTGACGAACAGACCCTCCCGGAAGTCGGTCAGTCCGGCGATCCGCTTGATGGGACCGGCCTTGATCGACAGCATGTCGTCGCTGAGCTCGCCGTAGAGCGGAGATCCGTTGCCCCAGAACAGGTAGTCCTTGCCCGACACCGGATCGTGGAAGGTCGCCGGGTCGATGGCCTGTCCGGTGGCGACACTCTCGCCGTTGGTGATCATCGCCGTCGGCTGCGCGGTGAACGGGCCTTCGGGGCTGTCGGCCACCGCGACGCCGATGGTCTTGCGGTTGTAGGTGGGGTTGTGACCCGAGAAGTAGAAGTAGTACTTGCCGTTCTTCTCCGTGATCGTCGGCGCCCAGGCGTTGCCGGTGGCCCAGGGCACGTTGCCGTTGGCCCCGTCCAGGGTCAGGAACGGCTTGTCCGACCGGGTCCAGTGCGCGAGGTCGGTCGACTTCCAGACGTAGAAGTCCTTACCGCCCCAGCCGGCGTAGCCGTCGGTGGTGGCGTACAGGTAGTAGACCCCGTCGAACACCGCGATGTTCGGGTCGGCGTAGAGCCCGGGCAGCACCGGGGAGCGCATGACGTGCGCCTCGACGGTGTAGGTGCGGGTGGCGCCACCCGCTGCGGTCACCGTGACCTGGCGCGGAGCGCTGTAGTCGGCCGTCCCGGTGACGCTGACCGAGGATCCGGCGGCGACCGCGAAGGTCGGGTTCAAGGCGGTGATGTCGGTGCCCGGCTTGACCGCGAGCACGATACGGTCGCCGGTGATGATGGCCGGCACCTTGAGGCTGTCCAGCATGACCGAGGAGATGCTGGTGGCGTTGCCGCCGAGTGCACCGACCTCGGCCGCGCTGAGGGCGCGGTTGTAGAGCTGGAAGTCGCGGACCTTGCCCTTGAGCGTCCGGTCGGCGGTGTAGACCGACTTCCCGATGGCGTTCTTCGTGGTGCGGCCGCCGCCGATCATGCCGGGAGTGGTGGTCACACCGGTCTTCTCGCCCACCTTGGCCCCGTCCAGGTAGAGCGTCTGCACGCCGGCCGCCTGGGTCATGGTGAGGGTGTGCCAGCCGCCACGGCTGACCGCGGAGCCCGCGTTGACGCCCTGCTCGGTCGTCCAGTTGCCGGTGGCGACTCCACTGCGGTACGGGTCACCGGTGGCGAACAGGTAGCCGTTACCGACGCCGTCGGTGCCGGTGTTGCCCAGACCCCACAGGAAATAGCTCCCGGCCTGGGCCGGGTCGATCCAGAGCTGGCTGGACACCGTCACGGCGTCCAATCCGGCGAGCAGGTTGTCGGGCAGCTTGACGTAGTCGTCGGTGCCGTCGAGGGTGACCGCGCCGTCGGCGGTGGTCGCGCCGCCCATCAGGGTGGCGTCGTAGCCGTGGCCGGAGGTGTCGGTGACGGTGGTGCCGGTGGACGTGCCGAAGGAGTAGCCGGCGACGAGGCCCTGGGCGTCGGCCTTGACCGGGTCCGGAGCGTTGGTCAGCTTGTTCAGCTCGGCCTGGGTGACCGGGATGACGGTGCCGTGCCGCGGGCTGGCCGGCAGCTGGTAGGACGCGGGGACCTTCCAGTCCGGCGCGCTGAGGCTGTTGCTGCCCAGCGGGATGTAGCCGCGCCCGCCGTACTCGTCGACGAACAGGTAGTACTTCGAGCCCGAGGTGTCACCCTCGTTGGCCTTGAAGATGGTCGGGCCTTCGACGGCCGAGGTGCCGGCGTCACGGCCGATGCAGCTGTCCTGGATGGTCCAGGCCGGGTCGGTCGCGCTCCAGCCGGGCTGCGAGGCGTCGTCGACCGCGGTCAGGCTGCTCGACGTCTCCTGGATGATGTCCGAGCAGCCGGTGACGCCGCCCTCGTCCTTGGTGAAGCGGTAGTAGGTGCCGTTGTCCTTGATGACGGTGGAGTCGATGCGGGAGGCGCCGAAGTCCTGCCAGATCTTCGGGGCGCTGAAGGTCACGAAGTCCCGCGTCGTCGCATACAACATCTTGTTGTAGGTGGAGCCGGTGTGCTGAGGATCGTTGTCCGCGTACAGCTTCGACGCCCAGAACACGACGTAGGAGCCCAGCGCGTCGTCCCAGTAGGCCTCGGGGGCCCAGGTGTTGCCCGCGGTGTCCGGGGATACCTTGACGTGCCGCTGCGCGGACCAGTTCACGAGATCGGTGGACTCCCAGACCTCCAGGTACTTGCTGCCCACGGTCTGCGAGTCGCCCCAGCTGGTGCCGCTGCCGATGGACAGGTCGGTGGCGATGAGGAAGAACTTGTCCCCCTCGGGCGAGCGGATGAGGAACGGGTCGCGCAGCCCCTTGGTGCCCATCGTGGACGTCAGGGTGGGCTGGCCGCCGTTGACCTCGGTCCAGCGCAGCGCGTTGTTGCCCTGGCTGGCGGCCAAGTAGATGTTCTCCCCGGCGATGCTGTTGCCGGTGAAGTAGCTGAACGCGTAGCCGGCGTACGGCGCGGGAGCGGGCGCGGCCGGCACCGTGGCGGTGAGCGCCCGGGTGGCGACGGCGGTGCCGACGGTGACGGTCGCCGTCAGGGTCACGGTCACCGCGGCGGAGCCGGTGGCGGGGCGGGTGACGATGCCGGTGGGGTCGATGACGGTGGCGTTGCTGGAGGCCCAGCTGAGGGTCGAGGCGTTCGCGCCGGTGGTGGGCAGCGTGAGGTTGCCGCGGGCGTCGGACAGGTTCGGCACGGTGATGGC
>JBQGEH010000083.1:0-3482 GCA_052039515.1 Nakamurella sp.
CAGATGCCGTCGGCGACCCGACCGCACCGCCCGGCGCGCTGGTTGGCCGAGGCCTGGGAGATCGGCTCGATCGGCAGCCGTTGCACCTTGGTGCGGGTCGAGTAGCGGGAGATGCGGGCGGTGCCCGGGTCGATGACGTACCGGATGCCCGGCACGGTCAGCGACGTCTCGGCGACGTTGGTGGCGAGCACGATCCGCCGGCCGGTGTGGCGCTCGAAGACGCGGTGCTGCTCGGCGCTGGACAGCCGGCCGAACAGCGGGATGACCTCGTAGCCGCGGCGGCGACCGGCCAGGTGCCCCTTGAGCACCTCGGCGGTGTCGCGGATCTCCCGCTCCCCGGACAGGAACACCAGGATGTCGCCGTCGCCGGGCGCCTCGCTGAGCTCGTCGACCGCGGCGCAGATGGCCTGGGCCTGGTCGATCTCGCCCTCGCGGGCGTCCTCGTCGTCGGGGTCGTCGGTGGCCACCACCGCGGCCCCCCACGGCCGGTAGCGCACCTCGACGGGATAGGTGCGGCCGCTGACCTCGACGATCGGTGCGCCGCCGAAGTGCGCGCTGAACCGCTGCGGGTCGATGGTCGCCGAGGTGATGACGACCTTCAGGTCGGGGCGGCGCGGCAGCAGCCGGGCCAGGTAGCCGAGCAGGAAGTCGATGTTGAGGCTCCGCTCGTGGGCCTCGTCGATGATGATCGTGTCGTAGCGGGTGAGCAGCCGGTCGCGGGCGATCTCGGCCAGCAGGATGCCGTCGGTCATCAGCTTGACCAGCGTCGTCGGACCGGTGTGGTCGCCGAAGCGGATGGTGTAGCCGACGGCGTCGCCGAGCTCCGTGCCGGTCTCGTCGGCGATCCGCTCGGCGAGCGCGCGGGCGGCGATCCGGCGCGGCTGGGTGTGTCCGATCAGGCCCCGCACCCCGCGACCGAGGTCCAGGCAGATCTTTGGCAGCTGGGTGGACTTCCCGGAGCCGGTCTCCCCGGCGACGATGACGACCTGGTGCGCTTCGATCGCCGCCTTGAGGTCGTCGACCCGGGCGCTGACCGGCAGCTCCTCCGGATAGTGGATCGCCGGGACGGCCGCCCGCCGGGCGGCCAGCCGCTCCTCGGCGCCGACCACGGCCCGTTCGATGTCGGCCAGCGCGGTGCGCCGCTTGGCCTTGTCCCGGATACCGCCGGTCTTGCGGACGCGGCGGCCCAGCGTGTCGGCGTCGCGGGTCCCGAGTTCCTCGATCCGCTGCCGCAGCTGCGAGGCGTACCCGGTACCGCTGTGCTCCGTCATGACCTGCTGCAGTCTAGGCGCGGGCGCCGACGGCCGACCTCGCACGGGAAGATCCGGGGCCGCCCGCTGGTTACCGTGATGCCCACGCGCCGCTCGCCCCAGGAGGATCCGACCGTCATGACCAGCACCGACACCGCCACCACGCCCCCGACCACCGCACCGGGCGACCTGTGGGTGGAACGGACCGGGACCAGGACCTACGTCGGCCGCAACGGGCGCGGCGCCGAGGTCCGCATCGGCCCGATCGAGGCCGACGGCTCGTTCAGCCCGGGTGAGCTGCTCAAGATCGCGCTGGCCGCCTGCACCGGGCTGACCACCGACGCGGTCATCGCCCGCCGGCTGGGCGAGGACTACCGGGCGACGATCACCGTCGAGGGCGCCAAGGACCTGGAGGCCGACCGTTACCCGGCCATCACCGAGAACCTGCTGCTGGACGTGGACGCACTGACCGCGGCGGAGCTCAAGCGGCTGCTCACCGTCGTGCACCGCTCCGTCGACGAGGCCTGCACCGTGGGCCGCACGGTGACCACCGGCACCGAGGTGACCCTGCGGGTGAACGGCCAGGACGCTCACTGAGAGCTACCGGTCATGCGGGAGACACCTTCGGGCCACACCGTCACCGACGAACCGCCGAGTGCCCGCCTGACCGACCCGATCGCCGACGATGGGTCACCCTCACCTCACCCTTTGGTGTGATCCACATCCCGGTTCATCCGAGGATCCTGCCGCCGATCAGGGTCGGGCTGGCTAGACTGGTCGCTGTCGTCGTGGCGCTCGCCTGATGCGCTGAGTGACGGAGCCCCCGGTCGGACCGACGTCCGCGCCGCCTCCGCCCGCTGCTGACGGACCGGCGGACCACCGTCCGCCGAGAACGGGGAGCGCACGACGAGCGAAGGATCGGCACCGGTGGACGGAACCGAGGCGCACGGCCCGGTGGGCCCGGTGTCGGCTCGCACGGGGTGGCTGACCTCGCAGTCCCGGCCGTCGCGGATCTACTTCGTGGTCGTGATGGTGCTGGGCGCGGTCGCGCTGGCCGCCTCGCCGCTCGCCCCGGGCTGGTCCACCACCCCGTGGCTGGTCGTCGTCGGCTGGTCGATCCTGGCCGTGCTCACCTCGTTCAGCATCGGCCTGCAGCTGCGCAAGCTCGCCGACGGCTCCGGCACCGTCACCATGCGGGACGTCTGGACGCTGTCGGCGTTGTTCATCTGGGGGCTGCCGGCCGCGCTCACCGTCAACCTGGTGCTGGTCGTGTGGTCGGAGGCGGTGACCAAGACCCGGGTCGAGGACCGGCCGTTCGTACCCGCCCGGGCCGGGTTCAACGCCGCCTTCACCTCGCTGGCGCTGGTGGCGGCGTGGGCGGTGATCGACGGCGGGACCGCGTCCTGGCAGACCTGGCTGGTCGCCGGAGTGGTGTTCGAGGCCGTCACCGTGGTGGCCGTCGAGGTGCACCTGCGGCTGAACGGCTCGCCGCAACGGCCGTCGCAGGCGGTCATCGTGCTGGCCGCGATGTGCCTGACCGAGGTGCCGTTGGCCGTGGTGCTGCACCTGGCGTGGGGTGCCTCGCCGGTGTTCACGGTGTTCCTCGCGTTCCCGATGTTCGTGGCCGCCGCCGGGCTGCAGTACATCCTGGAGTTCATCGAGCTGCGTGACCTGGTCTCCACCGACAGCCGCACCGGTCTGCTCACCCCCGCCGCCTGGCGGGACGCCACCGAGAAGCTGGTGCGGACCCAGAAGGTGGCCGTGCTGATGGCCGACCTGGACGGGTTCAAGGCGCTCAACGACACCTACGGCCACCTGGCCGGCGACGAGATCCTGCGGCAGGTCGGCGACATCCTCATCTCCTCGATCCGGCCGCTGGACCTGGCCTGCCGCTGGGGCGGTGAGGAGTTCGTGCTGGTGCTGGCCAACACCTCGGTGCGCGACGCGGTGCTGGTCGCCGACCGGATCCGCGCCCGGGTCGCCGAGGAGGCCCGGCACAACGGAGCCCGGGTGACGATCTCCATCGGCGTCGCCGGGTGCCCCGCCACCGGCCCGCAGCACCTCGCGCAGGCGCTGACCACCACGATGGGGCTGGCCGACGAGGCGCTCTACCGGGCCAAGGACGAGGGCCGCACCCGGGGCGCGCCGACCGGCGCCGAGGCCCGCTGAACCCCGGCCCCCGGCCCCCGGAACGGCCCGCCCCCGCCGGCGCGGGAACGGGCCGTGGCCGGT
>JBQGEH010000084.1:0-2584 GCA_052039515.1 Nakamurella sp.
CCGATCTCCAGTTCCCCGGCCAGCGAGTACTCCTTGTCGATCGTCCCGCCGGTGGCGATCACATGGACCCGCAGGTCGGCGGACGCGGATCCAGGAGCGGTGGAAGCGGCTGAGGCGGTGGACGTCATGCCGACGATCATCCCGCGTGCCGGCGCGGCCCGTCGCACGCCATGATCAGGACATGTTCGAGGGGTTCACGACCGAACGGATCGACGTCGGCGACGCCGAGCTGCTGGTGCGGCACGGCGGCGAAGGGCCGCCGGTACTGCTGTTGCACGGGCATCCGCGGACCTCGGCCACCTGGCACCGGGTGGCGCCGGCGCTGGTCGCGGCGGGGTTCCGCGTCATCTGTCCGGACCTGCGGGGCTACGGACGCTCGACCGGACCGGATCCGACCCCGGACCACACCGCCCACTCCAAGCGCGCCGTCGCCGGTGACCTCGCCCGGCTGATGACCGCCCTGGGCCACCCGACCTTCGCCGTGGCCGGTCACGACCGGGGCAGCTACGTCGCGCTGCGGCTGACGCTGGACCATCCGGAGCGGGTGACCCGGCTGGCCGTCCTGGACGGGGTGCCGATCAGCGAGCACCTGTCCCGGATGGGGCCGGAGTTCGCCACCCGGTGGTGGCACTGGTTCTTCTTCGCCCAGCCCGACGTCCCGGAGCGGGTCATCACCGCCGATCCCGACGCCTGGTACCGCGGCGACCCGGCCGTGATGGGGGCGGACAACCACGCCGAGTTCCGCGCCGCCACCCGCGACCCCCGGGTGGTGCGGGCCATGCTCGAGGACTACCGGGCGGGCCTGACGGTCGACCGACGGGCGGAGGAGGCCGACCGGGCCGCCGGCGTCCGCATCCGCGTGCCCGTACTGGTGCTGTGGTCGTCCCGCGACGACCTCGGCGAGCTGTACGGCGACCCGGTCCGCATCTGGGCCGACTGGGCCGACGACGTCCGCGGTCATGCGATCGACTCGGGCCACCACATGGCCGAGGAGGCGCCGGAGGCGCTGTCGGCCGCGCGCGTCGACTTCCTGGCCGCCGCGCCGGCGCCGGCGCCGTCGCCGACTGGGCCACCCGGCGACACACGGCCCCGCTGGCGGCAGACCGTCCTGGACACCACCGACGCCCGGGGCCTGGCCGAGTTCTACCGGGAACTCCTGGGCTGGCGCTACCGCCCCGGTGACGAGCGACCCGACGACGGTCCGGACGAGCGGGGCCGGGACTGGCTGGTGCTGCGCGGTCCTGGTGACGCCGGTCTGGCCTTCCAGCAGGTCGCCGACCTGCCCCGGCCCACCTGGCCGGACCCGACCCGGCCGCAGCAGCTGCACCTGGACCTGACCGTCGGCTCGGTCGCCGAACTGGACGCCGGGCACCACCGCGTCCTCGCGCTCGGCGGCGTGCTGCTGCACGACCGCGCCGACGATCCGGAGGAGCCGCTGCGGGTCTACGCCGATCCGGCGGGGCACCCGTTCTGCCTGTTCGTGGCGCCGTCCTGAGCTCGACCGAGGCGGTGTGAGCCCCCTCATCGCCAGTCACTTGACCGGTATAGACGCCCAGGCTTACTGTAGCGGTACAGCAGCTCTGTAGCGGTACATAGCTCCACGGCCCCAGGAGGAGTCGCCATGCAGTACAGCCCCGTTTTCCACGTGATTGCCCTGGACGCCCAGCGCCGCGAGTTCGCGCTCGCCGGACCCACCGGCCCGACCGTCGAGGCCCGTCCCGCCGGCCGGCTGCGCACGGCCCTGACCCGCGGCCTCAGCGTCCGCGGCACCGGCCTGCGCACCCACCGCCGCCCGGTCACCGTCTGACGCTGCCCACCCGGCCCCGCGACCGCTACCGTCGTGCTCACCGACGAGGAGAGGTGGGGCCGGTGGGCCGCGTGACGCTGCAGACCGTCGCCGACAAGGTCGGCGTCAGCCGGATGACGGTCTCCAACGCCTTCTCCCGGCCCGACCAGCTCTCCGGACCGTTACGCGACCGGATCCTGGCCGCGGCCGCCGATCTCGGCTACATCGGCCCCGACCCGGCCGCCCGCGCGCTGGCCCGCGGCACCACGAGCACCGTCGGCATCGTGCTCACCTCACTGGTGCAGAGCGCCTTCGCCGACGAGGTCGCCACCGCCGTCCTCGCCGCCATCGCCGGTGAGCTGGCCCCGTCCGGACTTTCGCTGACCCTGCTGTCCACCGACGAGACCGCCGGCCGGGTCCCCGCGCGGGACGTGCCGATGGACGGCGCGGTGGTGTTCCACTGCGACCCCCGGTCCCCCGCCCTGGACTGGCTGCAGCGCCGTCGCCTGCCGCTGGTCTACGTCGACCAGATCCCGGACCCGGCCGTGCCGAGCGTGAACGTCGACGACCGCGGTGGCGCGCGCGCCGCCGCGGAGCACCTCATCGCGTTGGGCCATCGGCGCATCGGCGTCGTGAGCGCCGACATCGTCCCGCCGTACGGACTGATCACCGGCGAGCAGGCCCCCGACCGGCAGTCCTACGTCGCCTACGAGCGCAGCGCGGGCTGGCGGGAGGTGCTGCACGCGGCCGGCGTGGAACCGGTGATCGTCAACCAACCCCATCCGACGGAGGGGGACG
>JBQGEH010000085.1:0-2571 GCA_052039515.1 Nakamurella sp.
CTACCGGGCGGAAGTGTTGTTCCGACAACGGATCTCACCGTTCCGGCCGGGTAGGGCGATCAAGGTCGACGAATGGGAACCGCTGTGGGAGGACACCGTCACGCTGATGAAGGCGGGCGTGCGGGCCGGGCGGATCGTGACCACCCGCTCCGAGGATCGGACGCGGCGCACCGGCCGGGCCCGGCGGCTCGACGCCCATTACGTCTACCGCCGGGCCGGGCTGCCCTGCCGGGTCTGCGGTACTGGGGTGCGGACCGAGGTGATGGTGGCGCGGAACCTGTTCTGGTGTCCGTCGTGTCAGGCCGACTGACGGTGGTCGGGCGGCGGGGCGCCACCCGACCACCGTGGTTCGGGGAGGCGCGTCAGGAGATGCGGGCGCCGATCGTGGACGGAACGGTGGCCGAGTAGTTTCGCTCGTTGGACGTGCCGGACTGCGAGTAGTCGTATTCGTGCACGTTCGTCGTGTACACGCTGGCGAACCGCTGGCACACGACGGACTGTCCGGGTCCCAGTTCGATGGAGCCGGCGGCTTCGGTGCTCGCCGATGCCGAGGCCGTCACCGAGACCGACGCCGAGACACCGGCAGTGGCTTTGACGGCGCCGACGATCTGCCCGGAAACCTCGGCCGAAACGGTCGCGGTGGCGGACAGTTCGGCGGTGGCCGACTGTCCGAACGAACAGGTCATGGTCGCGGTGTACGGCGAGTTGTTCTGCAGGGGGACGGTGTCGAGAATGATTTCGCCGCTCACCACGTTCGTCGTGTCGACGCAGTGGCCGGAGTAGCTGCTGCCCTGGCAGTTCGCGGCGGCGGATGCGGTACCGGGTAGGGCGATGGCGCCGCCGAGAGCGATGCCCAGGGCGCCGATTCCGGCGGCGATGCGGGTCTTGAGTGTCGTCATGCGGGGGTCCTCCTCGATGGATCGGGACACGCAACTGACGAAAGACGCTACCCCTCGCTGTGATCTTGTCGAGATGCTGCTGTGATCTTTTCGTGACCTCACTCGATCGGGCGTCTCGAGATCACGCACCGTCGGCAGACACTTCGACACATGGTGCGCGAAGCGGACATTCGTCCGCGCGATGGTCAGTGCGGGTACGTGGCGACGGCGCGCAACACGGTGAACGTCGGTGGCCCCTGAGCGCCGCCCCGGCGCATGATCGGCGGAGCGGTCGGATCGGTGCGGAACCCGTCGAACGCATCCTCGTCCGCGAACTCCAGCAGCACGACGACGCGTCCGGTACCGGCCACCGGCTCGAACACCCGGGTACCGAGGCAGCCGTGTTCCTGGCGTTTGACCAGCCCCTCGGTGGAGAAGACGGCCAGGAACTGATCGAGGTCACCGATGGGCACCTCGGCGAGGACATGAGTGGTCACTGAACCTGCCGTCCGGTCGAGAGTCGACACCGTCTGATCGGGGTGCGAGGTGGGCCGCCTGACACGAACCAGGGCGGTGCATTCCTCCCACTTCAAGCTATAGCGCACCCCCGGTCTTGCGGCAAGACCCCGGGTCGGTCCCACAATCGTCAGCCGTACGCGCCTCACCTGCGGAAACTCCGCAGCACTGCGCCGGTCTGGAGTTGCCGACGTGTCACCCACCCGCCCATCGACCCATCACGAGCACACCGTTTTCGCCTTGCCGCCTGACCGCGCGGCCAAGGCGGACGCGGCCCTGATCGCCGACGACGAACGGTTCTTCGCCGAGCTCGGCGACACGTTGGCCGCCGAGACGGCCGCGGTGGGTGGACGCCTGGCGACCACCCGCCGGCAGGCGGGCCAGCAGGGGCGGGACGTCCTGGACCGGGAGGGTCCGGTGGCGATGGAGCGTGATCAGGAGATCCACCGGCTCACGGCCCGGCACCGGGACCTGCAGCGGTACGGCCTCGACCTGTGCCTGGGTCGGATCATCCCGAGGCACGGCGGCACCCCGCAGTACATCGGCCGACGCGGGGTGTCCGACGCCGACGGGCACACCCTGCTGATCGACTGGCGCTCCCCCAGCGCCGAACCCTTCTTCGGGGCCACCCACGGCGATCCGCACGGACTGCGCAGCCGGCGGCGCTACCACTGGACGGCCGGACGCATCACCGACTACTGGGACGAGGTCTTCGACCGGGACCTGCTGGACTCACCGCTGGGCCAGGCCGCCGAACGGGCGGCCCTGGACGACCAGTCGGCGTTCCTGGCCAGCCTCGGCGGGAGCCGCACCGAGAAGATGCGGGACGTCCTGGGCACGATCGCCGCCGATCAGGACGCGATCTTCCGGGCCGACTCCGCCGGGGTCCTGGTCGTCGACGGTGGTCCCGGCACGGGCAAGACGGTGGTCGCCCTGCACCGCACCGCCTTTCTGCTCTACACCGATCCCCGTCTCGGGCACCGCCGTGGCGGCGTGCTCTTCGTCGGTCCGCACCGCCCGTACCTGTCGTACGTCGGCGATGTCCGGCCCAGCCTCGGCGAGGAGGGCGTGCTCACCACCACCCTGCGGGATCTGGTGCCCGAGGGCACCCGGGCCGGTGACGAGCCCGATCCTCAGGTGGCGGAGTGGAAGGGCACCGCCGCTGTGACCGCCATCG
>JBQGEH010000086.1:0-1785 GCA_052039515.1 Nakamurella sp.
CGATGAGCCGGCTCGCCCGCCGCACCAACGCGACGCTGCCGCGGTTGTCGCACGTGGTGCGCCGCTTGGAGGAGCGGGGCCTGCTGGAGCGCACCCCGGCCCCCGACGACGGCCGCGTCATCCGGGCCGGGCTCACCGAGGCGGGCTGGTCCACCGTGACCGCCGCCGCCCCCGGGCACGTCGCCCCGGTACGCGACGCGGTGTTCGCCGGGCTGACCCGGCGGCAGGTGGCCCAGCTCGGTGACATCGCCGGCGCCCTGCTCGAGCGCCTGGATCCCGAGGGTCGGATGAGCGGCGACCCGCCTGCCCTCCCGCCGGTTTCGGGGTGATCCTGCCCGCTCAGCGGGCCCTTCCACCCCGAAACCTGCGGGTGGGGGCTGGCCTGAAACCTGCGGGTGGGGCCTGGGAATGGGGGCTGAGACGAGGGGGGGAACAATGGCGCGAGAAAGGTTGTTACGACAACTATCAGCGCGTACCGTTGTCGGTACAACCAACCGGAAGAGGACCCACCATGAGCACCACCACCGACGAGCGCCGGCTGGCCGCAGCCACCTCCATGGGGGCGGTGACCCTGCGGGTGGGCGATCTGGACCGGATGACCGCGTACTACACCGAGGCCTTCGTCATGGAGCCGCTCGAGGAGCGCGACCGGGCCGGCGAGGTCCACCGGGTGCTCGGCCGCGGCGCCACGCCGCTGGTCAAGCTGGTCCGCACGGCGGGGCTGCCGCCGGTCGACCCGCGGCAGGCCGGCCTCTTCCACACCGCGTTCCTGTTCGAGACGCCGGAGAGCCTGGCCGCCACTGTGCTGCGCGCCGCCCGGCAGCCCGACAGCCGGTTCGTCGGTTCCAGCGACCACCTGGTCAGCGAGGCCTTCTACTTCACCGACCCGGAGGGCAACGGCGTCGAGCTGTACACCGACCGCGACCGCTCGACCTGGATCCACGACGGCGAGGAGATCCGGATGGCGAGCGAATACCTGGACCCGCAGGTCTACCTGCAGCGGCACCTGAGCCAGGCCGCCCTCGACGCCGGACCCGCCCTGGCCGGCACCGTCGGGCACGTCCACCTGCAGGTCGGGGACCTCGACACCGCCCGCGCCTTCTACGTCGACGCGCTCGGTTTCGGCGTCACCCAGTCCCGCTACACCGGCGCGCTGTTCGCCTCGGCCGGCGGGTACCACCACCACGTGGCGATGAACGTCTGGAACAGCCGCGGCGCCGGCCCGCGGGCGGCCGCCCTGGGGCTGGCCGACGTGGCTGTCACCGTCCCCGACGCCGACGAGCTGATCGCGCTGCGGGCCCGCCTGCAGGCCCGGTCCATCCCGGCCGGCGGCGACGGCCGCACCGTCACCGTCGCCGACCCCTGGGGGACCCGGGTGACCGTCGCCGTCGTCGACACCACCGTCGACGAGGTGCTGGCCCGGTGACGGCCGAGCTGGTCGCCCGGTACGGCCCGCAGCGCCCCGCCGTCGACACCGCCGCGCCGGCCGTCGCGGTGCTGCTGCACGGCTACGGCTCGCACGAGGACGACCTCGCCGGACTCGCCGACGCGCTCGGCCTCACCCTGCCCTGGGTGTCCCTGCGGGCGCCGCTGACCCTGGACGGCGGCGGCGCGGCCTGGTTCGAGATCACCACCCCCGGTGACCCGGGCACCGAGGCGGTCACCGAGGCGACCGACATCGTCTGGTCGTGGATCGATGCCCACCTGCATCCGGCCGCCGCGGTCGTCCCGATCGGGTTCTCCCAGGGCGGACTGATGGCGACCCAGTTGCTGCGCACCCGGCCG